>CAMNJD010000446.1 GCA_946540705.1 uncultured Ruminococcus sp.
CGCACCCGCACCCGCACCCGCACCGGTACGGAACCCCGAACCGGTCTATCCGACAAGACCTGCCCCGACACCGCGCCCCGCTGGCGAAAGTGCCGCGGCAGCGACCTCTGCTTCGACACGCCAGATGACCTCTGAACCCAAGCCCTCAAAGCTCATGCCCAAGATCGTCGTCGGCGCCCTCGCAGCCTGCGTGCTGGTCGGTGTCGGAATCGTTCTGGCGATGAAGATGAAGGGCGGCAAGGATGACCTGAAGAGCAGTGCAGTCGATAACATCGCTGAACTCTCGTCGGACGCGGAGGTTACGGAGCTTGTGACCGCAACAACGACAGAGGCCGTTACCGCCGCCGTTTCTGAGAAAACCGAAACGACCGCTGATACGGAAACAACAACAGAGGCCGAAACCACAACAGAGGCCGAAACCACGGAAACATCGACCGAGACTACGCCGGCGCCGACGACTCCGGAACCCGTTGTGACAACGACCAGACCGGAGGATAATCCGAACCGCGGCTTCAATGTCACCAATGTGCAGTATCAGATCGGCACGGATGAAAACGGAAACAAATTCATTTCCTATCTCGCGGCGGATTTGAAGTTTACTGACCTGACTGCACCGGAAACGATCTGGGCGAGCTGGGACGGAAAGACAGCTAATGTAGAAACCTCTGTCAATAATCAGACCCCCGGAACGACCGGAAATCTGACCTCGATCCTGAACAAATATATGATTGGCTATCAGAACAAGAATTCACCGGTTTCAGCAGCAGATGCTTACAATTACGTCCCCGGATTCGGACAGTATGACAGCCTGCCGTATATCAAAAATATGCAGATTCAGCTCATCAATGCGATCAACGGCGAATGGCCGAAGATTCAGGAAGCTATGAAACAGCAATAACCCTCAGCCTGAAAGGAGACAGCCATGCCGAAGCAGCAGGGAAAAGACAAACGGCTCAAAAAACGGACAGGCAGTCTCGCGGAGATCATACTGGCGGCGCTGATGCTTGTGCAGGTCGGAGCGCTGGGCTTCCTGCTCGGCCGAGGTTCGCGTGAAAACACCGGACAAAGCAGCGCTGCATCTACAGCCTCCGCCGAATTGTCCGCACCGGAGGAAACGACAACGGAAACGTCTGCCGAAACTACAACTGAGACAACCACAGAAACGACCGCTGATACGGAAACCACAACAGAGGCCGAAACCACAACAGAAGCCGAAACCACGGAAACATCGACTGAGACTACGCCGGCGCTGACGACCCCGGAACCCGTTGTGACAACGACCAGTCCGGAGGATAATCCGAACCGCGGCTTCAATATCACCAATGTGCAGTATCAGATCGGCACGAACGAAAACGGATACAAATTCATTTCCTATCTCGGGGCGGATTTGAAGTTTACTGACCTGGCTGCACCGGAAACGATCTGGGCGAGCTGGGACGGAAAGTCAGCTAATGTAGAAACCTCTGTCTATAATCAGACCCCCGGAATGACCGGAAATCTGACCTCGATCCTGAACAAATATATGATTGGCTATCAGAACAAGAATTCACCGGTTTCATTAGCAGATGCTTACAATTACGTTCCCGGATTCGGAAAGTATGACAGCCTGCCGTATATCAAAAATATGCAGATTCAGCTCATCAATGCGATCAACGCCAAATGGCCGGAGATTCAGAAGAATCTCGGAAACGGCTGACAGAGCATAACAAATATAACAGATACATCAGTCCGGGGCGGATTCCTGAGGCCGCAGCAGATGCGCGGGAAAACGTCCCGGATATTCGCACGGAAGGGAGATATGCACATGAAATGCCCCAGATGCAAAAAGCCGGTCGAAGACCGCTTCCACCACTGCCCCTACTGCGGTTCCGCACTTGAGAAGAAGAAATCCGGCATCGGGGCAGTGAATATCGGACTCATGGTGCTGGCAGGCGTGCAGATCGCTGCCGCTGTCACCGGACTGATTCTCGTGCGCAACGGTACTGTTGCGGCCTATTATCTCCGTCAGGGCAACTACGACAAGGCTGTTTCCCTGCTCGAAAAGTATGAAGGCGGCAAGGATAATTCCGAGGTCATGGAGCAGATGACCTGGAACGCGAAAAAGCTCCGTGCAGATTATGATGCCGGAAAGCTCGATTACAGCAGTGTGCAGCATACAATCGTGAAGCTGCGCGATGCCGCTGAGCCGCAGACCGCCGGAACACTCGACGGCATCCTCGATGCGCTGGAATCTGAACAGGCGGGCTTGCAGGCAAAGAAAAATATTATGCTGCTGGTCAATGCCGGGGACTATGAGGGCGCGATCCACAGCATTCAGTCAATGGAGAAATCTGAAGCATGGAGTTCCTATTCCGAGGATTTCCGCACGGAGCTGCTCAAGCAGAAAACCGACTGCGCCGATCAGATGATCCGCGAACTGGTTGACAGCGGACGCTATTTCGATGACGGCGACGGCAGAGGCGCTCTGCACCTGGCACTGGATCAGAAGGAGTGGTATCCCGGGCTCTTTTCCAAGGCCGATCAGTGGGTTAAGGATGCGCTGAGGAAGCTCAATACCCGCGAAGACTGGCTGACGCTGGTGCATATCTGCAACACAGGCTTCCCGGAGCTTCAGGGCTATCAGCAGATCGAGGGCTTCTCCTACGGTGATTATGTCGGCATTCAGATGGGCGCGGCAACAAACTGGGCATCGGTCGAATGCAGCGAGCTGCTGGATAAGATCAACGAACAGCGCGCACAGAACGGCGCAGCACCGCTGAGGATGGACCAAGATCTGCGCAGAGTTGCCGGGATCATCTCCGGAAAGATGCTCCCGACCGATCAGACGGTGGATGATGCAAAGCACACGAACGGCCTGAACATCACCAAGTACGACTGCTATACCTATCAGTTCAATACGTCCATGATGTCGGATGAGCTGCTTCAGGCCATGATCGCGGACACCCCGCCCAAGCGCCATTTCAGCGAAACTGTCCCCGGCGAAAATCTCCTGAATGCCGACTGGATCGACAGCATCGGCATCGCGCTGAGCGTCCGGCAGAACGGCAAGCTGCATTGGTTCCTCATCGCAACGGGCGACCGGGAGGAGAAGTGAGGTGACACCGCAGAAGGAGAACGGCGCAGTGCTCTGCTGCCGGTGCAGGCGGGAATCACCGCCCGGAAAATTCTGTAAGATCTGCGGCGGACTGCTCGGCGCTGTACCGCTGAGCGGGAAAATGCCCGAGCCGATCGTGCAGGCAGAACCGCAGAAGCCCGCTGTTCCTGAATCGGCTCAGCATGCAAAAACGACCGCATTTTGGGCGGCTTTGGCAGCGGCCGCGGTCATTCTTCTGGCGATCGCGGTGATTGCAGTGCTTGTTAAATGATAAATATTTCTGAAAATGCTTGACAAATTGCAATGTATGCGCTAAAATGAATACTAACATGATAAACCGTTGAAGCGGAGATAAAGCCTCTGATGCCCCCACAGAGAGCCCGGGATGCTGAGATCCGGGCGGGTGACACAGCCGCAAATGGCCCGCTGAGGGCGCAGTCGGCAGAAAGCCGGTAAAACTGCGACGTGCAGACATACGTCAGTTGTCGGGGATATGCTGGTATCCTGCTGAAAAGTGCGTGACGGATTCCGCTGTGCGCGGCCGTGACGAATCAAGGTGGCACCGCGAGTATTGTGAAACACAGGCTCGTCCTTGACTGTTCAGAATCTGTACAGTCGGGGGCGGGCTTTTTTGCTGTCCCCGCAGTCCGAAAGGAGGCAACGGCAATGACCGCAAAACCGACGCTTCAGGAGGCCATGCAGCTTGCGGCAGCAGGCGAATTCGATGTTCTGCCCGTGAGCTGTGAGCTGCTCAGCGATGCACATACCCCGATCGAAGTCCTGCGCATCCTGAAGCATGTTTCCGCACATACCTATCTGCTCGAATCCGTGACATCCCGGGAATCGCACAGCCGCTACACGTTCCTCGGCTATGACCCGAAAATGGAGATCAACTGCATCGACGGATGCCTGAAAATGGGCGATTTCACCGTCCGGACGGATGACCCCGCGGCATATCTGCGGCAGCTCCTCGCGAAGTACCGCAGCCCGAAGCTGCCCGGCCTGCCGCCCTTTACCGGCGGGCTTGTCGGCTACTTTGCCTATGACTACCTCG
>CAMNJD010000447.1 GCA_946540705.1 uncultured Ruminococcus sp.
CGCATTCGCGCCCCGCGCCCAGTTAAAATAAACATTCGGACATATAATCAAGATCATAAAGCTGAAATCATATGATAAATTCTGATTTATTTTAGTAACAATTATAGCATAACATATCTGCACTGTCAATAGAAAAGCCATAGTTCTTCTGACCGCATATCAGAAATACTATGGCTTAAAACTTCTATATCAGCATCGCCCTTCCCCCATTTTCCTCGTATTTTGCACGCCGAGGGAGTTCCGCTGTCTGCGGTGCGTGCGGTCATGCCCCGGTCAGATGCAGTAATCGTCTCCGCTCGCTTCCGTGCGTCGGTCGAGTATGTCCTGCAAGGTGACGCTGTCAAGATATTCCCCGACAACCTTCGCCAGCCCCTCCCAGATATACAGCGTCTCACAGTATGCCGCTCGGGGACAGTCATTTACCTCATACTCCAGACACGAAACCGGCGCCAGACTTCCCTCTGTCGCACGCAGTACATCTCCGACTGTGCATTCCTTCGGCGCCCTGGCCAGCATGTACCCGCCGCGATTGCCGCGGTTTGTCCGCAGAATGCCGCTCTTGTTCAGCATCGGTACAATCTGCTCTAAGTATTTCTTGGAAATATTCTGCCGCTCGGAGATCTCCTTCAGCGACACAAAGCCGTCCTCCTGCTTTTCGGCAAGCTCCAGCAGCATGCGCAGTGCATATCTTCCCTTGGTCGAAATTTTCATGGCAATACCCCTTTCCGGATGTCATCACTTGATAGTATTATTATAACATAGATTTCCTCCGTTTTCTATGGGCAAACTCACGTTTTTACAGAAAGAAATACAGCAGCGCTTCAGCATATCATACAAATCCAATATGAGAACAGAGAATTCTGCGTACAAAAGCAGCCGGACAATACCCTGCCCGGCTGCTTTCCGTCTGATTATTCTGTTTCTGTTTTCGGCCTTGTTCCGCTGTAATCCTCGCCGACAACGCGGTCATAGGTCAGCAGGTCAAGTGTTTCGTTGCGGTCATCCGGCTCCATGAAGATCGACGTATAGACCGGATCGGTTTCCCGCTGCTTCAGAACCGTTGCATAGAACGGATCAACAGGCAGCCCGGCCGCTTCGATCATGGTCGGGGTCAGATAGAATGCGGAAACCGTTTCGGTCGGCAGAGCATCCTCCTGAAGCGCAAAGTTGCTCCAGATCAGTGCGGGCTGTTCATAAAGCACATCGCAGTTCTCGCTGTTGATGCCCGCTGCATCGTAAATATTGCCCTCCTTGCGCATTGAGGGGAAGTGGTCGCCGATGAACAGCACCATCGTCGGCTCACCGGTCTTTTCCAGCTCTGTGATGAGCCGTTCGAGCGCGATGCTGCTTGCGCGGATGCCCTTGAGGTACACATCAATCTCGGCTGTATCCGGAATCCAGTCATAGGGCTGGTGATTCTGCATGGTCGTTGCATGGACATACAGCGGGTCATCGTTCTCTCTGACGAGCGCGAGGATCTGGTCGGTCACAGTCTCATCGGAGACATAGCCGTTGCCGTACTCCTGCACCGGTACGGTGAACTGATCGCGGAAGATCATCTGATCCCAGCCGTAGGTCGAATAGATCGTGTCTCTGCCGTAGAATGTCTCGACGAAGGGATGCACATATGCTGTCTCATAGCCAAGGCCGTTGTAGTAGGAAACCATATTGGACGGCTCCGCGACATTGATCTCGCGCTGCGGCGTGATCGTGTCCTGAAGCGAACGCACCGGCAGGCCGAACATCAGCTCAAACTCAGTACGGACGGTATAGGACGCAAAGGTCGGTACCGCGACATTCAGCACATGGCTCTTTTCGCAGACCCGGTCGAACACCTCATAGGCATCCGTCTCAAGGTTCAGCGATTTGACTCTGCGGAAATCGGCGAACGATTCCGACATCACAACGATCACATTCGGCCTGACATCGCTTCCGGCTTCGATCGCGTCCTCGGTGACGGCAGCGAGCGTATGCTCCTCTGTGTAATCCTCCGGCTCCACGAGCAGATTGCCCAGACGCTCGGAGGTTGTCTCGACGAGGAAGCCGAGCATTCCGTTTTTCTCGAATTTCTCATTGGTCGAGAAAGCATTTGCCGAAGCAGTGGTGTCCACATCGAACACCCCGTAGACTGTCTGCGACACGCCCGGCACGCAGATGATCATGATGCCGGCGGTCAGGAAGCCCAGTGCCGGCAGCACACGCTTGCGCAGGGGCTTTGTGAACGAGGGATTGCGCAGAAAGATGAACACAAGCATCGCGATCGCGCTGAGCACATACACCACGAGCGGCACGGTGATCTTGATATACGCAAAGCTCGACAGGTTTTTGAGGCTCTTGAACCCCGTGCCGACGGTCAGATCCACGAGCTTGAAGTGGTTGCCGTTTGTGCTGTATTTGAACAGCTCCACGACACTGAGCGTCATGTACGAAATGCCCTGGATCGAGGCAGCGGCCCAGATGCGGTTTGTCAGCATCACGAGCAGGCCGTAGATCAGGTATGCGAACAGAAAATCAAACAGCATGACAGTCGGTCTGTTCACGAAGAACCGTGCGAAAGCCGTCAGATGCACGCACTGGTTCAGCTCTGCCATGCAGACGATGAATACAGGAAACAGCCACCCAATGATCGCATTGGAAACGCGATAGCGTTCCTGGTTGCGCATTCTGTAATCCTGCATGCGGCGATAGCCGCGCTTCAGTTTTCCGGGCTGCTTTGCGGGGCTCTGCCCGGATCTCTCCTTTATCATTGTACCAGTCATTTTCCCGTCCTCACTTTTCCTTTTATATGTTGCGGATGAGCGAATGGTCTCAAAGTCTGCACACCCGATTCCCCCGCGAGTGTACAGCTATCCTGAGTCATCAATAGTTTATCACGTTTTTTTGCGCTTGTAAAGGGTTTTTGGCACACTTTCATAAACTATTCACAAACTTGTAATCGGTTGTAAAAAATTTGTTAATATACGCCCGGAATTTGTGATTCAGGCCGAAAACGCGCCCGGCACGGCAGAACCGAAGTCCTGTCCGATGCCGGACGCATTGTCAGATCAGATCATATGCCTGCCCCAGCGCAGCCAGAAACGCCTGAACGGATTTCCGGATTCGTAGAGCTTTTTTGCGAGCAGAAGCGCTGTTTTGCGCAGGATCGCAGCCTGCTCGGCGGGAACGCCCTCCCGGCTGAAGACCGCCTGCTGCTGGATATTGACCGCCTGTGTCAGTCTGCCGGCGGGCAGCAGCTTGCAGTCGGCTTCTGCCTTTTGTGCAAAGGCTTCATGCGTCATGCCGCCCTGCACGATGCCCTGCATCCGCAGGAGCTGCACCAGAAACGCAAAGGATGCGTCAGCGGCGTCATTGGGGTTCTTCGCACGCATCGCCTGCTCACGCTTATGCAGCACATGCCTGTGATATTTCAGATAGAGCCAGACCGCGAGTGCGGCCAGCGCGAGGATCAGCACGGCCCGCAGCACGATGCGAAGCACATGCCTGCCCTTGCCGGCGGCAGCCTCCTGCTGCTGCGTCGTACCGGACTGTGCCGTGCCGGAGACTTTCTGTGTCGTTGCGGTAACGGCTGTTGTCGTCGTTGTTGTCTCCGTGACCGGGACAAGGCTCGTGACGGTTGCGGTCGTTGTCGCTGCGGTGACGGGCTCCGTGACGGGCGGCGGCGCGGTATGCCACTGCTCCTGCACGGATTCGGTGAACTCATACGGAATCCAGCCGAAGCCCTTGACATAGATCTCGACCCACGCATGTGCCTGATTATCCGGCACAACAATGTGATAATCACCATCGGTCTTGCCTGCGGCAAAGTTGCCCATCGTCATGACATAGCCCTGCACATATCTCGCAGGGATGCCGCACATCCGGCAGAGGATGACCGCAGCAGAGGCGTAATGCGCACAGTAGCCCTCATGACCCTCCGTCAGGAAATATTCAACGAAATCGCGGTCCTGCGGAATCGGTGCCGGCGAAATGGTGTAGTCCGACCGTGCCCAGATATAGCCGCGGATGTCATTGAGCTTTTCCGCGAGCAGTTCATCCTCCCGCGGCATTCTCGTGACAAAATCGTTATAGACCTTGTTCATGGCCGGGGTATCCGGGATCGCGAGATAGGTCTGCTCGACGAAGCGCTCATATTCGGAAACGGCCGCATTCTTCGAGGGAGCCTGCCGGAGTGAAAACATATCCCAGTCCGGGTGTGCGTTGTTCATGAGCCAGAAGCTGTAGCTCTGCTTGTCCTCCATTTCAGTCTCGGTATCGTAATGATACCGCGTACCGGCCTCAAACACGCTCTGATACGGAAGATAATTGATGAGCTCGGGGCGCTTCGCCGTGACATTGGCATGCACGACCGGATACTTGCCGTTTTCGGTGCGCAGCTCGTCAATGTGGTCTGAGTGGAAAACGGTCTGCGGCATACGGTTCTGCTCGGTGAGCCGCCGCAGCAGCTTCGCATGATCGCTGTATGCTTTTGCCGGGAGTCCCCAGCCGCGCCCGGTGTACTCCGAGCGAACCAGTCCGCGCAGGTAATAGTCATCGGGAGCAGCCGCGCCGCCGACGGCGATCTCCAGAACGGTGCGGCCGTCAAAGTGCGGGTTGTCGCTGTTCATGAGATCAACCTCATCCGAAACGGCATCCTCCGAGCCGCCGCCGGGCAGCCGCCGGAAGAACTCCGCCAGCTCCTCGAACGAGAAATCGTTATACGCCTGAATGATCTCATGGCGTTTTTCGTTGAGTGCTTCGCTGCGGATGAAATGTCTGGTCGAATAGAGTGCAGCCGCGCTGAGTGCAGCAGCCGCGAGCACAAGCAGCAGCGCAGCCGGCTCATGCGTCGAATAGCGCACCTCCGTATCCTTGGTAAAGGCATTCTGAATCTGCGGCGCATTGGCTGTCTGAAGCCGCACCTCGACCGTCTGCCTTGCGGGACGCTTTCTCGCGATTGCCAGTGTGCCGATCCAGAAGCAGATCAGCATGAACACCGAGATACTGCCGGTTTGCAGGCCGAAATACAGTCCGCATTCCAGAAACGGGAATGTCACAAGGAACCGGATCCAGAAGCCGCTCCGGCTGGACTGCGTATGCGTGAGCAGCACATCGGAGTATTCGAGCAGCGCGACCATCGCCGTGATGAGCAGCAAGAACACAAAGCGCATGCACATGACCCGATCCCATGTTCCGGCACCGGTCCCATTTTCAAACACAAACGGCTTTGAGAGGATCTTCGACCGCATGATCTGATAGATCCCGCTTGCACCGACGATCGCCGCCTCACGGAATTTAATCAGCGCGACCGGAATGAGCGCGAACGAACCCAGAATGCAGCCGAAGCCGAGCTTGGGGTGCAGGTAGCGGATCAGCCGCAGCACGAGCATCAGGCCGATCGCAAAATAGGTCAGCGGCAGGGCATTGACAGGAAAATCAAAGAAGCCGTCGATGCTCCAGATCGTTCCGCCGATGCCGAGCAGCGTAATGAGCAGCCGCACAAGGCGCTCAGGGAAGGGGCGCTTGTCCTTGACAGACATGGAGATGCTGTCATGCACCAGCAGCGGCGGCAGCCTGTAATCCGGAACGGACGCTGTCTCCTGCTGCTTATTCCTTTCAGTCATCGTCATCGCCTCCCTCATCGTCCCAGAGTTCAGCGGTCAGCTCTGCCGTACCGTCGTCGCTGTAATCGGCATCCTCGTCCTCCTCGGGAAGCAGCGGCGGATCCATAATGACCGGCACTGCCTGATAGAGCGCCTCATGCTCGGGGAGCGCGGCAGCCTCATCGGGCGTATATACGGTAAAAACGGTCAGACGCTCGGGGTTCGGGAGCGAGAGCAGAAGCTCTGTGATGCCCTGATCGGCACGCGGAAGAAAGATCAGCACACGGTCATGCTGCTTCATGCCGCCGAACAGCTCAGCAGCCGCAGTCACGAAGCCTGCGCGCTCTGATTCATCGAGCGGACGGGTCTGCACAACGGAACGCATCCATTCCGCAGCCTCCTCCTGTGTTTTGAGCGGATCCGTGATGCCGATGCCGGATGCCGGATGATACCACGCCGCACGGAACGGCACATCATGCTGCGCGATCGCGTTGACCGCAGTTGTCAGGCAGGAAAGCATCATGTCGATGCGCATGGCAGATTCCGGCTGCGGGCCGGTCTGCCGGAAATCGGCCAGCAGGATGCACTCAGCCGAAAGCGGCAGACTGTACTCCTTGACCAGAAGGGTATCGAGCTTGGAGCTGAGCTTCCAGTGGATTCTGGAAACAGGGTCGCCCTCGCGGTAGACATGCAGGTCGAAGATCTCTGAGGGGTCATCGCCCGGGCGCACCTTGGAAAAATCGGAGGAATCGGCCTCCGGACGCGGCTGCGGCTCAAAGTAGAGCGGCAGCATTTCGATTGCACGCGGCATAATGACAACGGAATCGTCCGCACGGAGCAATGCCTTCCGGTGAAAAATGCGGAGCGGGTCGCGAAAATCGACACGCTTCAGGCTCAGGTGCATCACGCCGCAGGTCGCCGCATGAAAGCTGAGCTTGATGCGCTGCGTATTGCGCGGCATGATCGGCATGGAGATGCGCAGGGTACGGACGGTGCCGTCGAGCGAATTGCTGTATTCGAGATCGGCGGTCGCATTGGCCGTCGAGAAGATGCTGCGGTTTGTGAGGTGCAGAGTCCAGTGATAGGATTCGCCCTTGCGCGCCTGCTTTTTGCCGTGGGTCAGCGCTGCGGAGAGCGAATGCTTGATGCGGATGACCGCGATCAGCAGAAACAGCGGGAACACTGCCGCGAAAATGAGGATCTCCTGCGAGAGCTTGCCGCGGTAGAGCACCCAGAACAGCAGCAGAGCCGCCAGCAGCGCCGCATACAGCAGCTTGTTCCGGATCATCCCTGATACCTTTTGAGCTGCGGGAGCGGCACAGTGCCGAGGATCTCCTCAAGAATCTGCTCGGCACGGATATTTTCGGTTTTCGCGCGCGCACTGAGCAGCACTCTGTGCGCAAAGGTTTCCATCGCGATCACGCGGATATCATCGGGGATCACATAATCTCTGCCGCGGACGAGCGCTGTCGCCTTTGCTGCGGCACAGAGTGCGAGCGAGCCGCGGGGGCTGACGCCGAGCTTCAGCATCGGGTGACGGCGGGTCGCGGCGGAAAGCTCCGCGATATAGCGCAGGATCGCCTGATCGACATAGACCTGCGCGGCAGTCTCCTGAAGCATCATCAGCTCCTGCCGGGTCACGACCGGCTCAAGGCGGTCGATCGGGTTGCCGTCCGTGCGGGCGAGGAGAATCTGCACCTCGCTCTCCAGATCGGGATAGCCCATATGCAGTCTCAGCATAAAGCGGTCGAGCTGCGACTCCGGGAGCATCTGCGTACCGACAGAGCCCGCCGGGTTCTCGGTTGCGAGCACGCAGTAGGGCTGCGGAAGCCGATAGGTCACGCCGTCAACCGTAACAGCGCCCTCCTCCATGAGTTCAAGCAGCGCCGACTGCGATTTCGGCGATGTACGGTTGATCTCATCGGCAAGCAGCAGATTGCAGAAGGCAGCGCCCTCCTTGAACTGCATCATGCCGGTCTCCTTCTGATAAACGGAGAAGCCCGTGACGTCACTCGGCAGCACATCCGGCGTAAACTGGATCCGGCGGTAATCAAGGCCGAGGGTCTTTGCAAAGGCAAGCGCCAGGGTTGTCTTGCCGACGCCGGGCATGTCCTCCAGCAGCACATGTCCCTTTGCGAGCATGGCCAGCAGCACCTTCAGGATGATCATATCTTTGCCGACCACGACACTCTGCACGGCATGGAGAATATCCTGCGAATATGCAGCGGCGTCGCGGGCGGTCATAACTTTCGACTGATTCATGTTTGTACTCCTGTCTCTTTTGCGATCTGCGCAGATCGGATTTATTTGGGCTAATAAAGATTTGGGTGGATTCTCGCACAAAAAAGGCGGTTTAGAACGGTAAAATAGCTTCGCGATGCTATTTTGAATGGGGAAAGCAGCCCTACGGGGTACTTTCCCCAAGCCCCAATCTTCCCCTTATAGAACGCTGGGGAATT
>CAMNJD010000448.1 GCA_946540705.1 uncultured Ruminococcus sp.
CCTTGTGGTTCTTCCCCTCGCATTCGCGCCCCGCGCCCAGTTAAAATAAACATTCGGACAAATAATCAAGATCATAAAGCTGAAATCATATGATATATTCCGATTTATATTAGTAACAATTATAGCATAACATATCTGCACTGTCAATAGAAACGCCATAGTATTTCGCATGTAAATGCCGTATTCAGCTTGTATGCGCACTGCGGATACGGCTGACGGTATCCAGTGTCATCTGAAGCTCCTCGCGGCCGCTATTGCGGTGTCCGCCGTAATCCGTGCCGAAGCTGTCGCCGCTCTCGTCCACCCAGTCATACGGGAGCTGGTCAAAGTCCGTGATCGCCGTATAGCTGCCGACCCTGGTTCCCGCAGGTGTTGCGCCGTCATCAAATACAAACACATATCCGCTGTTCTGGATGAATCCGGCGCCGTCCTTGCGCCATGTCATGATGTAGTCGCCGTAATAGCCCGGTACAAGTCCGTCGCAGGTGATCACATAGAACATCATTTCTCCGGTTTTCCGGTCGCGCAGGAAGTGCTCCGTGGTATCAACCGTCGTAAGGGGGCACTGCTCGTGCTCAAAGCACTTCACAGCCCTGCCGTTCACGATCGTATAGATCAGGATTTCACCCATGTCGTTTTCGCTGACAAGCGGAAACCCGGAGAGATAGAGCTCCTCGGTGCCGTCATTGTCGCAGTCATACAGGCGGATGAACGCGCCGTCATTCCACGAGTCTGGATTGTATGCCGGCTGTCCGTAGTCGCTCAGCGCCTGCTCAACGATCGGCTGATATGCAACAAGATAAGCGTCCGGGTCAGCAGGAGCAGGCACAGTCACCGGCGCAGGTGTCTGCGTAACAGGCGGGGCAGTCGTTGCTGCGGTCACGGTCGATGCGGGCAGCGAGGTGACCGTTTCGGACGCGGACACAGCCGCAGTCGTTTCGCTCACGGGCGGCAAAGTCTGCACCTCAGCCGCGGGCATGCTGTGATCCTGAACCGCCGGTTCGGACTGCACATTGCTGCTTTGGGCACGCTCCGGCCTGCTGCCGAGCAGATCGGCACCGACCATGACGCAAACCGCGAGCAGCAGTGCGGCACCGGTGCCCGCTGCGATCAGCACTGCCGGAGACTTCTTTTTTTTGATGACCGGGACGGTTCCGAGGCGGTAGCCGCAGACCGTGCATCGCTGCTCCTCCGGCCGCACAAGCTGATAGCCGCACTGCGGGCATGTGATAAACATGAGAGAGGCACTTCCTTTCGGCGTATGCACATTACGGGCTCACTCCGGGAGCGTTTCGCTGAGCGGCTGACGGTTATCCGGCTGGAAGGTCGTCAGCATCCCGCTGCATAGCTGTTTCATTTTCGCATATTCTCTGTCAAAATACGACTGATCGCCGTTGTCCTCGATATCAGCGAGATACTCCGTTTCGTCAGTGAGCGGCTGGCATCGCATGTAAGAATAGATATTCGGGTGATAGCTGAGCAGAATGAGGCCGTTGCCGTCTGCGGCAGGATAGAGCTCGATCACACGGTAGATGCCGACCGGCTTGCATTTCCGGACGCTTTCTCCGCTGATCTGATAGGTGATAAGAAACGGAATCGCCATCGTGTCCTGCGTGGCATAGGTGCAGAGCAGCTCCTTGACGCCGTCATTGTCGAGATCGACCAGCGCATAATCGCAGAGTGCCACATCATATTTCTCCCGGGAATCGGTGGTGACGGTGTCGGTTCTCCGGTCGAGACATGCATCAAAATAGTCCGCATAGGTATGCGTGACGCGGGGCGCTGCTGTCGTTGTAACAGTCGTCTGAACCGGCGCAGATGTCGCGGAAGTCGTGGTGACAGCCACGGACAGAGTGGTTGCTGCTGTTTCGGTTTGGGTCTGCGCGGGCGTTGCAGCGGTCACAGTCGTGACTGCCTGTGAGAGCGGTGCAGTGGTCTGCTCCGCGGCGATGACCTGTGAGCTATTGTCTGCGCTGCGCGTTTTCCCGTTGTCTGTCAGCAGATCCGCGCCGGCCAGCACGGCTGCCGCGATCAGCAGTGCCGCACCGATGCCGGCAGCGATCCCGCGCACACCGGATTTCCGCCGCTTGCCGACCGGCTCCCCGAATCGGTAGCCGCAGACTGAGCAGCGCTGTTCCTCCGGCCGCACGAGCTGATAGCCGCACTGCGGACAGGTGATATACATTTTTCTCATTCACTCCCTCCCGGCACATACGGAAAAGGGGCAGAGAACAGCGCTGAACCGTTCTCTGCCCCATTCGCATTTGAAAAATTACACACCGAACTTCGTGGTCAGAACCGGGACGCCGACACCCATAGTGGAAGCGACGGTGACAGAGCGCAGGTAGGTACCCTTTGCCGCTGCCGGCTTTGCCTTGACGACTGCCTCAAGCAGGGTGTTGAAGTTCTCCTCGAGCTTCTCAGCGCCGAAGGAAACCTTACCGATCGGGCAGTGGATGATGTTGGACTTGTCGAGTCTGTACTCGATCTTACCGGCCTTCGCCTCAGCGACAGCCTTTGCAACGTCAGCATTGACGGTACCGGCCTTCGGGTTCGGCATCATGCCGCGCGGGCCGAGGACCTTACCGAGACGGCCGACGACGCCCATCATATCCGGAGAAGCGATGACGACATCGAACTCCATCCAGCCTTCCTTCTGGATCTTCTCGACCATATCCAGACCGCCGACATAGTCAGCGCCTGCTGCCTTTGCAGCCTCATACTTGTCCTCCTTGCAGAAAACGAGGATGCGGATGGTCTTACCGGTGCCGTTCGGCAGAACGACAGCGCCGCGGACCTGCTGGTCTGCGTGACGGGAGTCAACGCCGAGGCGGATATGTGCCTCAACGGTCTCATCGAACTTTGCCTTTGCAAGCTGGCAAACAGTGCCCAGTGCCTCATTCGGCTCATAGAGCTTTGCCTTGTCGAGCGCCTTTGCGCTTTCGACGTACTTCTTACCGTGTTTCATCTATGAAAAACTCCTTTATCATCAATCTGTGGTGTGCCGGGGCAGACATGCATGTGCTCCGGCTAACGGAAATCATCCTCCCACCGGCGACGCCTTTGGGAAATATACTGCGCTTTGCATGAAGGGGCGGTATATCAGTCAGCGACGACGACACCCATCGAGCGAGCGGTACCGGCGATCATGCTCATTGCTGCCTCAAGAGAAGCTGCATTGAGGTCAGGCATTTTGGTCTCCGCGATCTTCTGGATCTGCTCCTTGGTGATGGTAGCGACCTTGGTCTTGTTCGGGACACCGGAAGCCTTGTCGATGCCGCAGGCCTTCTTGATGAGGACCGCTGCAGGCGGGGTCTTTGTGATAAAGGTGAACGAACGGTCTGCATAAACGGTGATGATGACCGGGATGATCATACCGGCCTCATTCTTGGTACGCTCATTGAACTCCTTGCAGAAGCCCATGATGTTGACGCCGTGCTGACCGAGCGCCGGACCGACAGGCGGTGCAGGGGTTGCCTTGCCTGCGGCGATCTGAAGCTTAATAAAGCCAACTACTTTTTGTGCCATGGTAATTTAACCTCCAAATAATGTGGTATATGGCGGGATCACCGGCTCGGATGCTCCGGAATCGGCGATCTCTCCCACGACAGCAGATTCACATACACAAAACTGCTGTCTGCAAAAGGGTCGGACGGGATTATCCTTAGTCTGCGCGTGTGACCTCTGTCAGCGCGAGCTTGGTCGGTGTTTCCTGACCGAACATCGAAACGAGCACCTCACAGGTACCCTCGTCGATGTCGATGCTCTGGACAACGCCGGTAAAGCCGTCCATAGCAGTGCCGACAATGCGGACATTGTCTCCGACACTGAGGTTGATCTCGACGGTTTCGCCGAGATCGACACCCATTGCAGCGATCTCTGACGGTGTCAGCGGGATCGGCTGATTGGGGTCTGCGCCGAGGAAGCCGGTCACGCCGCGGATACTGCGGATGAGGTAGGCGACCTCGTCGTTATGGATCATGTGAACGAGCACGTAGCCGGGGAAGATCTTTCTGGTGATCTCCTTTTCCTTGCCGTCTGTGATCTCGCGCACCTGCTCGGTCGGGATCTGCACCTCAAGGATCATATCGGTGAGCTGCTGATTTTCGGCCTTTTTTACAATGCTCTGCGCAACCTTGTTCTCATAGCCGGAATAGGTATGGATGACATACCACTCTGCCTTCGGGGTCGTGTTATCACTCATTATGTGTTTCCCTGCTTTCCATTCATGATTTCGTGCAGCGCTTTGCACTGTGCGGATAACTGTGCTTCTGGTGGATCAGCGCTGAGATCTTACGATCTGCCGCTGATTGCCTTCTCGAAGAGCCACAGGAAGCCCTTATCGAGCAGGAATGTATACGCAGCGAATCCGAGCATAGCAGCGAAAACGACGATGCTGTTGGCAATGACGACTTTTCTGGAGGGCCAGACGACCTTCTTCATTTCCTGCTTCAGATCCTTGAACCATCTGCTGATCTTACCCTGCTTTTTGGCGCTGTCCTTTTTCTTATCGGCTTTCTTGTCGGCCTTGTCGGAGACTGCGAGCTCCTTCTTGTCCTTGTCCTTCGCCATGGTTTCTTCCTTTCTGCGCGGGCTGCGGGGCTTTTGCGCCGCACGGACCCGTGCTTGGATCATGGAATCTTACTTGGTTTCCTTATGCAGGGTATGCTTGTTGCAGAATCTGCAGTGCTTCATCATTTCGATTCTGTCCGGGTCATTCTTCTTGTTCTTCTTAGAAACATAGTTTCTGCGCTTGCACTCGGTGCAAGCAAGTGTGATCTTTACGCGCATCAGTCGGCACCTCCTTGTAAAATTTTCCCGTTGCCGGAATATGGGGATTCATCGGCAGCGGAAGAAAGCTTGCCTCCCTCTTTTTCGAGCGGCAGGGTATCGGCAGTGCAGCGGGCGGGGCAGCCGAAGCACAAAAGGGCTGACCGGTTTCCGGGCACAACAAAAACGCCTCCGCAAAGAGGTACTATTATCATACCATATTTTTCGGGGTTTGTCAAGCAATTTTGCATGCATTTTGCGATTGTTCATGCGCGATTTTGCGTTTGCGGCCGAGCCAGTTTTATGCATTGTGCTGTGAGCACTCATCAATGAGATACCGCTGCGGACTTGTCAAGACGCATGATTTACAGAAAAAGCCTCGCCTTATGCCGGTACTCATATAGAAATTTTGCCCGGAAGCGTTTCACAAAAGCGCTTCCGGGCATTGTGTTTATTTATGTTGCTAAGATAAATCAGAATTTATCATAGTATGATTTCAGCTTTATGATCTTGATTATTTGTCCGAATGTTTATTTTAACTGGGCGCGGGGCGCGAATGCGAGGGGAAGAACCACA
>CAMNJD010000449.1 GCA_946540705.1 uncultured Ruminococcus sp.
GAGAGCGACGAGGGCTCTGCCCTCGACCCGCAAGCCTTTGAAAAGGCTTGAGCGAAACTTTTCATATGGGCGAAATTAAAACTATTTGTTCTAACCTTATTTTTCCGACCACCTAAAAAATTACATACCCATTTTTTCTGACTGCTCCCATTGCACTTTTCCGTATAATATGGTATAATGAGTGTAATTACATCCAAAGGACGATTGAAAAATATGAGGATCCGATTCAAAAAATGGGCAAGACCTGAGATCGCCGCATCGCCGTTCTGCATGGACGATGCAAGAGCCATGCGCGGACACTGGCGCACCGATGCACAGTATGCAAGACCGGAGCAGCCGTTTTATGTCGAGCTGGGCTGCGGAAAGGGCGGCTGGGTCTCGCAGGCGGGCGTGCTGCACCCCGAAAACAATTATCTCGCGCTGGACATCAAGTCCGAGATGCTCGGCATGGCAAAGCGCAAGACCGAGGCCGCTTTCGCAGAGGCAGGGCGTCCGGTCGATAATGTCCGGCTGTCGATCATCAATATCGAGAAGATTTCAGAGGTGCTCGCCCCTGAGGACGGCGTTGACCGGCTGTATATCAACTTCTGCAACCCGTGGCCGAAGGAGGGACACAAGAAGCGCCGCCTGACGCATCCGCGGCAGCTCTGTCAGTATGCCGCAATTCTGCGCGGTGAGCTGCACTTCAAAACCGATGACGCCGATCTGTTTCATGAGTCGCTGGACTATTTCCGCGAATCGGGCTGGGAGCTGCTGACGGTCAATGAGGATCTGCACGCGAATGAGCCCGCGGACAACATCCGCACCGAGCACGAAAATATGTTCACCGATATGGGCAAAAAAATTCATTTTCTGATCGCAAAGCCCCCTGCAGAGGCGTTCGGCAAGCCCGTTCCGGCGTATACAAGGGAGAAAAAGTCTGAGGCTGAACAGGATTGAACGGAAAGGAAGTATTTACATGTTGATTTTGCAGTTCCTGCTCGCAGTTATCCAGACCGTTCTTCTGATTATGATTTGGATGAAACTGCCTGATAAACAGGAACGAGATCGGGAAATGCAAGACAATGACAGCACAGAATCTGATCCGGAACGATTTGATGATGCGGCGCTGTTTGCACTTACGAGATAATGAAAAGCACGTACTTGCTATCATTTCATAAAAGCGGGATTCTTAGGGACACTGTTCCTGAAGCGGAGTTTGAGGCGGAGCCTCAATATGAATCATCGCGAGGCGATACCGAAAACAAACACATCCGGAGGAGGTGTGCGCCGTGACAAGAGAATGGCGCTGGAACAGCAAGAACGGAAAAGCCTATTTTCACGCGGGCGTCGGAAAGCAGGACGCGGTCGGCGCACCGAAGCCCAGTGATGCCATCCCGATTCAGGAGGGCATGCGGCTCATGGCCGCGAAAGGCATCGACGTGATATGGAAGATCGCGGTCGCACGGTTCGTGCTGAAGCGCATCTTCCGCAAACGCAGAAAAAAACGCTGAAAGGAGCTGTGATCGGTCTTATGAAATCTATTCTGATCCGCAATGTCCGCGCAGTTGACAAGCTGCGGGACGCAGTCTGCGATATTCTGCTGAAGGACGGCAAAATCGCCGGAATCGGGCAGGATATCGCGGCAGAGACAGACCGTGTGATCGACGGCAGCGGGCTTGCCGTCATGCCGGGGCTGTTTGATATGCATGTGCATTTCCGTGACCCCGGACAGACCCACAAGGAGGATGTCAACACCGGCGCAGCGGCAGCGCTTGCGGGCGGCGTGACCGGCGTGCTCTGCATGCCGAACACAACGCCGCCGATGGACAACCCCGAGCAGGTGCGTGAATTTCTCGAAAGAGCGAAGAAAACCGGCGTGGATGTTCACCAGGCCGGCACGCTGACCGTCGGCCTGAAGGGGGAGCAGCTCGCCGATTATCAGGCACTCAAAAAAGCCGGCGTTACCGCGCTTTCCGATGACGGCAGACCTGTGCCGACGGCGGAGCTCATGGAGCAGGCACTCGCAAAGGCGAAGGAAGCCGGCCTGCCGGTCGTGTCGCACTGCGAGGATCTCGCGATCATCAACGGCGGCATCATCAATAAGGGCGTTGTCTCGGAGCAGCTCGGCGTCAGGGGCATGGACAGAATGTCTGAGGACTCGATCACCGAGCGCGACCTGCAAGCGGCGCTGAAAACCGGCGCACAGCTCCACATCTGCCATGTCTCGACCCGCGGCAGCACCGATGCTGTCCGGCGCGCAAAGGCAGCCGGCGGAAACGTGAGCTGCGAGACTGCGCCGCATTATTTCCTGCTGACCGATGAACTGCTGCTGAAGCAGGATGCCGATTACCGCATGAACCCGCCGCTGCGCACACCGGACGATGTGCAGGCGATCACCGAGGGCATCCTCGACGGTACGATCGACTGCATCATCACCGACCACGCGCCGCATACCGCGGAGGAAAAGGCCGATTTCAAAAAGGCGCCCAACGGCGTTGTCGGACTGGAAACATCCCTCGCCGCAACACTGACCGCCTTTTATCACACCGGAAAGCTGACCTTGCAGGATATCGTCCGCCTGATGCACGACAGGCCGCGGGAGCTGCTGCATCTGCCCGTCAATACGCTGAGCGAGGGGCAGCCCGCCGACCTCATTCTCGTCGATCTGAACCGCACATGGACGGTCGATCCCGCAAAGCTGCATTCCAGATCGCACAATACCGTATTCAAGGGCATGACCTTCACCGGCAGGGTCCTGATGACCGTCACCGGCGGAGAAATCCGCTATGAATGCGAAGAATCATAAGAAAACGGAGGAATCATTATGCCAGCCAGAAAAAACTCTGACGCGCCGATCGTTGTGATCTTCCCCGGCACACCCAAGCCCCGCCGCAGACGCGCACAGTCGCCGACAACGAAGCTGAAGCGCAAGATCGCCAGCGCAACCGGCATCCCGACGACCGCCGCAGGCAGAAAGCGCAAGGCCGAGCGCATGGTCTGTGATTTTCTCGGCAATGCGATCGACAAACTCACCGGCAAATAAACCGGAATTCTCATATACATAAAAAGGAGCCTACACCATGAAAGAGCTGATTACTCTGCTGAAGCAGAATGCACGGCTCAGCAATGCGGAGCTTGCCGCCATGCTGGGCAGAACCGAAGAAACCGTTGCGGCACAGATCGCAGAACTGGAGCAGACCGGTGTGATCCGCGGCTACAGCGTCATCGTCGATGAGGAGCTCGCCGACAGAGATACGGTTTCGGCATATATCGAGCTGAAGATCACCCCGCAGCCGGACTGCGGCTTTGACGAGCTGGCGCGCATTCTCTCCTCGTTTGAGGAGATCGAATCCGTTACGCTGATGTCGGGCGGCTATGACCTCGGCATCACGATCACCGGAAACGGGCTGCGCGATATCGCGACCTTTGTCGCACAGCGCCTCGCGACCCTCGACGGCGTCCTCTCGACCAGAACCCACTTCGTCCTGAAGCGCTACAAGGAAAAGGGCATTCTCATTCAGGATGAGCCGGACGATGAAAGAGGTGTCGCATTTTGAACTACGAACAGATCATGTCGGAGCGGGCGCAGGCGATCGCTCCCTCCCCGATCCGGCGGTTCTTTGACCTCGCGGAGACGATGGAGAATGTGATCTCGCTCGGCGTCGGCGAGCCGGATTTCCGTACCCCGTGGACGATCCGTTCGGCTGCGATCACGACCCTCGAGCGGCAGTCGATCTTCTACGGTGCAAACTCCGGCCTGCTTCAGCTCCGTGAGGAGATCTCGCACTATATGCAGCGAAAATACCGGCTGGAATACTGTCCCGAGAACGAGATCCTCGTCACGATCGGCGGCTCGGAGGCAGTTGACCTGACCTTCCGCACGCTGCTCAATCCCGGCGATGAGGTGCTGATTACCGAGCCCTGCTTTGTGTGCTATGCACCGCTGGTGTCGATGGCGGACGGCGTGCCGGTTTCGCTGCCGACGAAAGAGGAAAACCGGTTCCGGCTGACGGCGGAGGAGCTGCGGGCGGCGATCACGCCGAAAACCAAGCTGCTCATGATCTCCTACCCGAACAACCCGACCGGCGCGATCATGACCCGCGAGGACTACGAAGCACTCGCGGAGGTGCTGCGCGGCACGGATATCATGGTGCTGTCGGATGAGATCTACTCTGAGCTGACCTACGGCACGAAGCATGTGTCGATCGCGGAGCTGGACGGCATGCGCGAGCGCACGGTCGTCGTCAACGGCTTCTCGAAGGCGTTTGCCATGACCGGCTGGCGTCTCGGCTGGATGGCTGCGCCGCCGGAGATCATTGCACAGGCGCGGAAGATTCACCAGTACGCTATTATGTGCGCACCGATGATCAGCCAGAGAGCAGCGGTCGAGGCGCTGCGGCACTGTGACGCAGATACCGCGCATATGGCGGAGGAATACGACCACAGACGGCGTTTCCTGCTGGAGCGGTTTGCAGAGATGGGACTGCCGTGCTTCCCGGCACAGGGTGCATTTTATCTGTTCCCGAGCATTGAGCCGACCGGCATGGACAGCGAGACATTCTGCGAAAAGCTGCTGGAGGAGGAGCGTGTCGCGGTCGTCCCGGGCTCGGCATTCGGCGAATCCGGCAGGAACAATATCCGCATTTCGTATGCATATTCCCTGAAGCATCTGACCGAAGCCGCAAACCGCATGGAGCGATTCCTCAAGCGGCACAAAAAGTAAGGCTGTGATGCCGGGCTGCAAACAAAAATGATGCCCCTGCGTGTTCCAAAGCACGCAGGGGCATTGTATTTTATTTGGGTATGTAATTTTTTAGGTGGTCGGAAAAATAAGGTTAAAACAAATAGTTTTAATTTCGCCCATATTAAAAGTTTCGCTCAAGCCT
>CAMNJD010000450.1 GCA_946540705.1 uncultured Ruminococcus sp.
GCGAGCCTTTTTGCAAGCTGCTCCTTTTTCGCATCGACCCCGCTGCGAATCAGCGCATCAACACGCATTCCGTCGGGACACAGCTTCATGATGCCGAGATTCAGGGAAGTCTCCGGCATGTGCAGTGTCCCGTTCATTTCCTGCACACCGTTGGGCAGCGCTGCGAGTACATCGAGCAGTGAACGGGAAGATTCGGCAGTCACCGCAGTTTCGCGTGCATTCTCCGTGCAGTCAAATACAAGCTGTATCCCCTGTTCATTCGGATATTCCCCGCGAATCTGCGCAAGCGCCTCCTCTGCGGCATGCATCAGCAGCTCCGTGCGTTCCGATTCGCAGAGGATCGAAGCCGTGCATTCAGTCGGGATGACATTGTCGCGGATACCGCCGTCCCATGCGCAAAGCCTGCATGCACCGGGCATTGCCTGAAGCAGCCGCAGCATCACAAGATTGGCGTTCAGCAGCGGCTTGTGGATCTCTGCGCCGGAGTGTCCGCCGGTCAGACCGGAAAGCGTCAGACGCAGCACGGTACCGTCTGCCGGTGAAGCCTGAACCGGAATATTCAGATGCGAGCGTACACCGCCGGCGCATCCGACCGTGAAAATCCCCTCCTCCTCCGAGTCGATGTTGATGAGATAAGCTCCGTCCAGTTCATCGGGAGAAAGACCGGAGGCACCGTCCATGCCGGTTTCCTCATCGACCGTAAGAATCACAGTCAGCGGCGGATGCGGGATGCTGTCTGATTCCAGCAGCGCAAATGCATATGCAACGGCAATGCCGTCATCACCGCCGAGCGTCGTACCCTCTGCGGAGAGGAATTCATCGCCCCAGACCAGCGACAGCCCCTCCGTTTCCATATCCTTCGCACAATCAGGCAGCTTGGCACAGACCATGTCAAGATGCCCCTGAATGATGACCGCCGGGTGCTGCTCATATCCTGCCGATGCAGCCTTCCGGATGATCACATTTCCGGTTTCATCTGCATGTGCATCCAGTGACAGCTTTGCGGCCGTTTCAAGTGCCCATTTGCGGATGCCGCCGGTATTGCCCGAACCGCGCGGGATCGCAGACAGCTCCTCAAAATACCGGAAAACCGCTTCCGGCTGCGGTAACTGTTTCATATTGTTCAGCTCCTGTTCCAGATAAATATAATTCGGATGATACGGCAGAATGATCGAGGGGTCTGCCTCCGCCTCCCTGAAAATGCGGCCGCGCAGACCGTTTCTCAGCAGCGCGCGCAGCGCAGGAAGCTCCGGTTCACCCACGCCGGGACATCCGTGATACAGCGTCAGCACAGGTTTTCCGTCTGCATTCCGCATCAGACGGACCGGCCAGAGTGAACAGGCAAACGGCTTTTCCTCCGGCGGGAGCGTGCAGCCCGAACGCGGGTCAAGAAACGGACAGGGCTGCGCCGCGTGTGTTTCATCATAAGGCAGCTTGATCCGGTATCTGCCGTTTTCAGGGATTACCTTGTACGCTTTCGGCAGATGACTGACCGCAGCCTCAGAGAATGTCGGGAGCTCCCACGCACTGCGTTCCTCAAAAATGCAGCAGTTCTGACAGGCGGCGCAGGTTTTGCCGGAAAGAATCGAACTCAGCATATCAAAGACTCCCTTCCGCACCAGAGTGCTGTGAATTTTTCATTGCGAAGATCGGGGTGATAGGAATTCTTTGAGGCGCGCATGCCGCTTTCACCGAGATCCTCCTCACGGTTCAGATATTCCGCCTGCGGCAGACATTTCGCGATCTCATTTGCAACAACCGGCCATGCATGGGGAAATCCCGGTGCGACCTTTTCAAAATGGACATCAAAAATCCCGGCCGATATTTCAGAAACGACCGTCATGCCGATCGGCGGCTGCTCCGGATCCGCATACAGCAGCAGTCCGGAGAGCCCGAGTGCATTCCAGTTCTCTGCGGCCTCGCGGATACATCCCAGCTCTGCCAGCAGGGAAGGCTCCTCCGGATCACTGCGGTTCGAGAGCCAGCGCTCCGCGATCGCGACGGCAAAATCGGCATTTTCCGCGATCAGCGGCTGAATCTGTGCATTCGGATAACCGCGCCAGAACTGCGCGATATGATTGCGCTTGCCGTGATATTTGCTGCCCCTCAGCTCCGCAAGGTTCTGCCTGAGATAGAGGTATTCGGTGTAATCCTCGGCAGGTGTAAACCGGAAGCCGCCGGGATAGATTGCCTCCAGCAGTTCACACTGCTTCTGTGTCAGCAGCGTCAGCCGAAACGGAAGGCCGCGCCCTGCTGCATCAGCGTACAGCAAAGACATCGCTTCCTTCAGATCGCCTTCGCCGAGCGGAAAGCCATAGCAGTCAGCGCGGAATCCGGCGTGATATCTGCGGAGCATCTGTGCGCCGTGAAACGCAAGCTCTGTACCGTATTTCCTCCGGAGCAAAAAAAGGTTGACAAACGCTGCGTCATTCTCAGCGCATTTGCTGAACTGAACTGCTGCTGCCGCTGCCGGGCGGTCGGAAAGTGCGGGGGGACGGAAATGTATCTGCATGCGGGGATCCGCCTTTCTGTGCATATAATGTTGTTCTGACTTCAAATTCTTCCATACCGAACACTACAATTATATCATATTATACGGAAAAGTGCAATGGGAGCAGTCAGAAAAAATAGGGTATGTATCTTTTTAGGTGGTTGACAAATTCCGGTTAACACAAAT
>CAMNJD010000451.1 GCA_946540705.1 uncultured Ruminococcus sp.
CATCTTGATATTCTGCCGGAGGATATTGCCTATAAGATCGGCGGCAACAAAGAGCGTAATCATCTGATTGTGCAGCAATATCTTGAAAACAGTGAGAAATACGGACAGACGATCGTTTTTGCATTAGACAAGACGCACGCGATCGCGCTGAACAAGCTGTTCAATGAAAAGGGCAGGAAATACGGCATCAAATCAGATTATATCATCTCCGCCGTTCGTGACATGATTACGGGCATCACGATCTCGGATAAGGAAAATGAGGAGAAAATCGAGCGGTATCGGCGCGGAGAGATTCAGGTTCTCATCAATGTAAACATTCTGACCGAAGGTACCGATCTGCCGCAGACACACACCGTATTCCTGACAAGACCGACCGTTTCAACTGTTCTGATGACGCAAATGGTCGGGCGCGCACTGCGCGGCGAGAAGGCAGGCGGCACGAAAGAGGCCTATATCGTCAGCTTTGTGGATGACTGGGACAACAAGATCGCATGGATCAACCCGCAGACGCTGACTGAAGCGGAGTATCAGGAGAAAGATCGCCCCGACATTCAGCGGCAGAATGTCATGCACACAATCGCAATTTCTCTGATCGAGGAGTTTGCGATGCTGGCAGATGCCAATGTGGACACATCCAGACTGGAAAGCATTGCGATGATCGAGCGTATTCCGCTGGGAATGTATCTGCTTTCGACCTTTGAGTGGAATCATCAGATTCTCATTTATAACAGCACAGAAGCAGCCTATCAGAGTCTGATTCAGGATATGGATGAGATTATGGAGCTGTACGCGATTGTAGATGAAGTCATACCGGACGATCTGCTCAAAGATATGACAGACTATTGCCTTGAAAACTATTTTGATGAACACATGGTTCCCGCTGTCAACCGCAGTGATATTTCGCATTTGCTGATGTTTTTTGCGCAGAAAGCGGTTGCGCCGGTGTTTGTGACGCTCGATGAAATTGACAGAAAGAAGCTTGATGTTTCCGTCATTGCAAAGAAAATCTATGACGGGGATATGTCTGCACGGCAGCAGAAGGAATATATCGAACAGCTCTGGAATGATGAAACCAGCATGGTGAGAGTGTTCTATTCCAAGCTCTATTTCTTCAAGCGAATGATTGACATTGAGGTTGACAAGTTGGCAGGCTATATTGAGATCGCTCCCTCCAGACCGAAAACAAAGGCAGAGCAGAGAAAACTTGAAGCATTGCCGCTGTATGAGATCATCCGGCAGTATCCGGAATACGGTATTGAACTGAAAGAGCGCATATTTGACCGTGCGCGCAATCAGGATGGGCATTATGTCTGTGCCAGCTGTAAAACGGTTTTCAAGACAAGAGAGCGGCTGCAAGTTGACCATATCAAGCCAATGTCAAAGGGCGGTCTGACAACAGAAGACAATCTGCAAATCCTGTGCAGCACCTGCAATATGCGCAAGGGTGACCGGGAATGAACGAGCAGTATTGCTTTACGCCGGATGACATTGCTCTGTTTCTTCTGTTGAGTGAAATGCCGCTGCGGGACGGAAATGAAATGCTTGACGACCTGTTTCATGCGCACAATATGGAGCTGATTCCGGCGTACCGGCAGAGTTTCAGGCTATTCCGTGAAGCGGTTCGTGTCAGCAGCGCAATGATTACGCTGGAAGATCATGACTATGCTGAAGCAGAGCTGATCATTCACGAATTGAATCTCTCTATGCCGGAATGGGGCGAATATGACGATTTTACATCATATTTCAAATTCACACGGCTGAGCCTGCTGTACTCCGGCATTGAATACCGAAGACTCAAGCTGCGCACGCTGCTCAAGGTATTCGGATACCGCCGACGCTCGGAACAGCTCATGCAGAAGATTCACGCTGCGATGGATACCTTGCAGCTGCAAGCGTATCTCAAAGGTCATGTGCCTTGTGACCTCTCGGAGATTCAGATCGACCAGATGGTGATGATTCGGCTGAAAGCGGATCAGCCGGAATATACGAACAGAAATCAGTTGATGGAATAGGATATCAGTATCGAAGGAGATCATAAATGATTATTGAGACTCTATCGGAATGGTTTGTGGCATTGGGACTTGATCAATTCAAAGATCGTTTAAAAGAGCAGGGAAATGAACATAAATTACAGAAAAGCCTTGAAGATTTTTTTGCCCAATATAGATCGCAATTTGAGAACATAAGTCGAAATGCAGAATTTGATTTGGAGGGTGTTTATGAGTTCTTTCAGAAGCATTTGGATACAGATTTGAAGCAGGTTCTTTATGGAACGACTTCTGAAGAACGAGAACGAGCAAAACATTCCATCTATTTAAAAGTGATTTCCGTTTCTAATGCTGTAACGCCAGAATCTCAATCACAGGTTAAATCCTTGGCAGAAAGTGTTTTACAGATTCTATATGATTTTTACTTAAAATCAGTTGATACTGGTTTACTTCTTGCAGTAAATACAATTACAAGTGAACTATCGCCTAAAATCGATAGCTTGGCAAAAACTGTAGGTCAAACTCAATCTACCGTAGAGCAATTAATAATATCAGGGTTGACTGAATCTGATATTCAAAAAGCTCAGAATGGAGATAATTCTCATATAGCTCTAAAAGCTGGAATAATGCAGCAGGCAATTAGTTCTCTTCATCCAGTCAAAGGTTATCGTAATCAAATAATAGATGGGAAAATCATCAGTGTTCCTGCATCACCAGAGGCACAGAAGAATCCTCCGAAAATGAAGATAACTGGAAAGACTATGCTGGGTGATGAACCTGTTTCCGATATAACTGATGAGACACTTGATTATGCATATAGGCATCAACTTTCCTTCAAAATCTCCGTAAAAGACGCGAAAAAATACCTTGGAGGAATATTAGATCCAAACCAAGAGGAGGCAAAATCTCTTGTTGGTACAACGATAATTGCAAAACCGCAATCATTCCCACCTGCTTTTCCAGTAAGTCTTTATTGTGATGATGATTGTATGTTTGATTATATTATGATAAGAACACAAGAGATTTTGGATGATGGTTCCTTTATCATAACAAATACTGAACAGACAAAAGCCCCATATGATTTTGTAATGATACTTAACTTTTCAAAAAATCATGCGGGTGTGACAGTAAAGCCAAGAGAATGCGCAACCACAAAGGAGTTATTATTGCTGCATAAGTTCTTCCTAAAAGCGAGGATGGGATGCACTATCAGATTAAAGAATTTGACAGAGCAAACTGTTTTTCTTGAACTCAGGGAACCAGCTTTAAATAACGATGATTGTAATAAAAGAAGATTCTTTATTGAGACATTAGAGAATCTTATCGTTATGGAAACATACTATAAAACCCAACTGCCCCTGCCTGAACCGGTTGAATTAGCAGACTGTAGGTGGATTATCTTTATTGGGCGTCTGATTAAAGGGGAAAAAATAAGTGTGCCTTGGGAACAATTTAAATTTCAATTATGTGTTAATGAATCCAACAAAAAGAATATACAAAAGGGTATACAAGACTTAACCTATATCGGGTCTGTATCAATTAAAATGTGGGAAACTCAATATTCTCTCCCGGTTGCTGTAACATATAAAAAAGCAAGAATGAAAGACGAGGACCGTATGATTGATATTATAAGTCGTATGGAAGTCGGTGAAACAATTTCAATCACATATATCTCTGATGATGGAAAAGGAGAAGCCGTGTATCAGTTTTTTGAATATGATAATCAACCGAACATGAAATGAATAATCTCATAGTAAAGAAAGCAAGAGCGCCAGATAATAATGAGATCATTTCCTATACCAATCAAGAATATTGAAAACCGAACCAGTGTCGGGCAATCCGACACTGGTTCGTTCTGTTGCTTTTTCAAAAATGAATCGAAACCTCATCTCCTTCGCGGCTTGTAGATGCTCTTCCCGTAATCCTCGCCGTCGGCAAACTTGGTACCATTTTCCAAAAACTCAGATTCCCGCCGCTGCTGTTCGAGCTTTCCGATGTGTTGCAGGAAAGTTCCACCGAGAATCTGCTCGACAGTCGTTACCCAATCGGCAGCCTCCTGCAATTCCTGCTGAGCAGATTGCAGCGCGATATTCAGCTTGGCGGCGACTTCCGGATCAGAAATGCTGCCGCCTTCGATTGTTCGTTCAATCTCCCGAACCGCTTGCTCCTTCTTTGCCATGTCTGCACGGAGCGAGTCAAGTGATGCGCCGTTGTTGATCTTCTCATTCAGCGAAGTCAGCCGGTCAAGCTCGGCATCGTTCTTCCATGTCAGGATATGCTGCGGATTCTTTTTATGAACCGGCAAATACCCTTTTGAAAAAGCAACAATGTATAGGTGCATCATTTTTAGCACGCGATAATTCGGCGCGTTCGTTTCTTCCGCCTGCTTGAGCCGCTGTTCCAGATCGCGCTCATACGTCCGTTTCGCTGACAGCCGATTCCGCAGCGCATCCTCGCTGTAAAACTCGCCGAGTGATTTCACACGGATGAAGTTTGCAGCAAACTCCGGACGCAGCGCAAGATACTTGCCGCACTTGATCTCATACTTTTGTTTCTTCATTCGCACCAGAAAATCATCGAAATCCTTGGACTGCATCAGCGCTCGGTCAATATCATCACGCAACTTGTCCCGCGACGATTTCTGCGGACGATACTTATTCTCCACCTGACGGATTTCCTCAGTGTAACATTGCTGTGCCTCAAATCCGTTTTCAGTTTCGCGGAACGGAATGCCGCGCCGGTGAATCTCGTCCAATACAAACGAACGCTTCTCATCATCAGCGTAGAAAAATGACACATACGGCGAT
>CAMNJD010000452.1 GCA_946540705.1 uncultured Ruminococcus sp.
AAACCGCTGATTCCCCTGTTAAAATTTGAATTTCGGAGGCTTATATGGGCGGTTTATTCGGCGCAGTGTCCCGTGAGGACGTTACGGCGGATCTGTTCTTCGGAACAGACTATCACACACATCTCGGTGCGCGCAGAGGCGGCATGACGGTCTATGACACCAAGGACGGCTTTCAGCGTGCGATCCACAATATTGAGAATGCTCCCTTCCGGACGAAGTTCGGCGGAGATATGAACGATATGCACGGCAATATGGGGCTCGGGTGCATCAGTGACACTGACCCGCAGCCGGTGCTGGTGCGTTCGCATCTTGGCAGCTATGCGCTGACCACTGTCGGCAAGATCAACAATGCCGAGGAGCTGGTCGATGATATCATTTCGCACGGCGGCCATTTCAATGAGCAGAGCGGAAGCGTCATCAACCCGACCGAGCTGGTCGCTGCACTCATCAACCGGTGCGACACGATCCCGGCCGGCATCCGCTATGCACAGGAAAAAATCAAGGGCTCGATGACCCTGCTGCTGATGACGAAAGACGGCATTTATGCCGCCCGCGACCTCATGGGCAGAACACCGGTCATCCTCGGACACAAGGACGGCGCATACTGTGCGGCGTTCGAGTCCTTCTCCTACATGAACCTCGGCTACCGCTATCTGCGGGACCTCGGGCCGGGCGAGATCGTCTTTCTGACCGCGGACTCCTGCGAAACGGTCATGGAGCCGAATCAGAAAATGAAGATCTGCGTGTTCCTGTGGATCTATTACGGCTACACAACCTCATGCTATGAGGGCGTGAATGTCGAGATCATGCGGAACAACTGCGGCGCCCTGCTCGCAAAGCGCGACAAGGGCATCGACGTCGATTATGTCGCAGGCATTCCGGAATCCGGAAACGGCCACGCGATCGGCTATGCAAACGAGAGCGGACTGCGCTTTGCCCGCCCGTTCATCAAGTATACCCCGACATGGGTGCGCAGCTTCACCCCTGCAAAGCAGTCGCTCCGCGACCTGACGGCGCATATGAAGCTGATCCCCGTGGAGCAGCTTATCCGCGATAAGAAGCTGCTGTTCCTCGACGATTCCGTTGTCCGCGGCACGCAGATGCGCAATACCGTGGAGTTCCTCTATAACAACGGCGCGAAAGAGGTGCATATCCGTTCGGCAAGCCCGCCGAGCATGTTCGGATGTAAGTATCTGAACTTCTCCCCCGGCAAGTCCGACATGGATCTGATCGCACGGCAGGTCGTCCGCGATTTCGACGGCGACGACCGCTATTTGCAGGATTACTGCACCGACAACACCGACCGCTATCACGCAATGGTCGAGGAGATCGCAAGGCGGCTGAACTTCACTTCGCTGAAGTATCACCTGCTCGCGGATGTCAAGACAGCAGTCGGCATCGACCCCGCCTCCCTCTGCACCTATTGCTTCACCGGCGAGGAATGAAGAAAAGGTATCGCTTCGCGATGATCTGTAATGGGCTGCGCGCCCAAACTGCGCCAAAGGGTCGTTGACCCTTTGGAATCCCGCTTTCGGCAGAACGAGGGAAACATATATGCTTTTTCCTGGCTAATATGGGATTCTTAAGATGTCCCTTAAGCGGGGTTGGGGCGGAGCCCCATTATGAATGCATCGCAGATACCGCTCTGAAACAAAGGAGATATTATGGGACACGCAAAAAACAGTTTTTCTGAGAGCTACAAGAAGGCGGGCGTCGATGTCACCGCCGGATACCGTGCGGTTGATCTGATGAAGCAGTACGTCGCACGCACCGCAACTGCCGGCGTCATGGAGGGCATCGGCGGCTTCGGCGGCCTGTTCCGCCTCGATGTCAGGGGCATGGAATCTCCGGTGCTGGTCTCCGGTACGGACGGCGTCGGCACGAAGATCAAGCTCGCATTCATCATGGACAAGCATGACACCGTCGGCATCGACTGCGTGGCCATGTGTGTCAACGACATCATCTGCTGCGGTGCAAAACCGCAGTGCTTCCTCGATTACATTGCCTGCGGAAAGAACATTCCGGAGAAGATCGCTGCGATCGTTTCCGGCGTCGCAGAGGGCTGCGTACAGGCAGGCTGTGCGCTGGTCGGCGGCGAGACTGCCGAGCACCCGGGTCTGATGCCGGAGGACGAGTATGACCTCGCGGGCTTCTCTGTCGGTCTGGTCGATGAGAAGAAGATCCTGAGGCCCGATACCCAGAAGGCCGGCGATGTGCTCATCGCGATCGCATCGAGCGGCGTGCATTCCAACGGCTTCTCGCTGGTGCGCAATGTGTTCGATGTCAATGCAGAGAATCTCGCCCGTCATTTTGACGACCTCGGCACAACACTCGGCGAGTGCCTGCTGACCCCGACCCGCATCTATGTCAAGGCAATCATGAATCTGCTGGATGCGGTGAATGTCAAGGCAATCTCACATATCACCGGCGGCGGCTTCTATGAGAATATCCCGCGCAGCCTCCCCGACGGCCTGACCGCACGCATCCCGCGCAGCAATGTGCAGGTGCTGCCGATCTTCGATCTGATCGCAAGAACCGGCAATATTCCTGAGCGCGATATGTTCAACACCTTTAATATGGGCGTCGGCATGATCGTTTCCGTTGCTCCGGAGGATGCAGACAAGGCAATCGCATCGCTGACTGCAAGCGGTGAGAAGGCATATGTCCTCGGCGAGCTGGTGCAGAGCGATGAAGGGGTCATCATTGAGTAATGAGTAAGATCTCCGCAACAGGAAGAATCACCGCAGTCTGTGCAGCGGCCGTACTGCTGACAGGCTGCGGCGGCAATCCCGGCAGCAGCCAGAACATAAACGGCGGCGATCTGCACGATCAGATCGAGGTGCAGGAGGTCCGCGAAACCGATATTTCAAAGCGCTTCCCTGAGTATTTCAAATACTGCTTCGGGGAGGACGCAACCTATACCTACCTGCGGACGGATGAGGATGATGACAGCGATTATTATGAGCTGACCTATCATGACCATACCGGCGCACTCCGCACGAGAGAGTATTACACCTTCCCCTACGGGGAGGAGCAGGCGGAGGTCTACCCGAATGCGGAGGAATATTACGCCGCGGAAATGGAATACCTCGCTTCGGATGAGATGGATAATATTTTTCGGCGCGAATTTTCGCAGGAGGTTCTGGAAAAATATCTGGACGGACACTGGGAGGAGAAAACAGGCTGGGTCAGCGATACTGAGAGTCTCATCCTACTTCCGGTGGTGGGCGTGTATATCGGTCAGATCATGATCCTGTCTGACGACCCGGTCGGGCAGCGCCTCGCCCATGCGCATATCGAGCCGGGAACCGGCTGGCAGGTCTGCACAGCAGACTGGAAGACCCTTGCTTCGGATGAGCAGTGGTATCTGACATTCAGTTTGTGGATACCGGCGGACAGTGATGCGGATGCCTATACCGAGAAGATTCATCAGATCATCGCGGACTATCAGAGCTGCAAGGGCGGGCCGCAGTCCTTTTCGTTTTCACTGCGGCAGGGAGATGGCGGTTCCGATATCCACACTGTAAACCTGGTTACTTATATCATGGGCGAGGAAATCGACCTTTCCGAAATGGGCGAGGATTATCACCCGATGAAAGAGCATGCGAAAAAGCTGGTCGAAAAGCATCAGAATGACTGAGAAAAAAAGGAAATCCGGGTTATGAAACATGATGTACAAATCACAGCAGCACTGCTCGCGTTCGCACTGCTGCTGACAGCCTGTTCAGCAGATTATGCGGATTATCCGGAAACGCACAGGGAATATCTTGCATATTCTCTCGGCGGGGATTTGCAGTTTACTTCGGAGTATTCGGAAATGTATCCCGACGGGACGAGGGTATTGCACCGGGACGTTCATTATATGCAGCAGACGCTCGGCACAGAGCGGAACTTTACCATCGACGCTTATCAGGGACACAACGACGGCAGGCTGCCGCGTTCATTCACAAATGCGCAGTGTGATGACTATTATCTGCTCTATGCCATGTATCCGGAGGCGGCTGCGGCTGCGCTGCATGAATTTGCGGACAAAATACTCTCCCGCGAATACCGGGTCCCGGCCTTTCAGCAGGAACTGCTGATGCATCCGCGGACCGGTGTATATATCCGTGCGGATGCGTACTGCGCGCTGCCGATCAGCGAACCGGAAGGAATCCCGCTGACAGAGGCTGCACTCTCGCCGGAAACCGGCCTGCAGGTTTGCACTGCGTCTCTGAAAAGCATCGCACAGGATGAAACTGTCATTCCGATCATCGAGATCATACTGCTGGACAAGCCGGGCAGTGAGGAAGCGCCGAAGAATACAGAGTGTTATCTGGAACTGATCGAGCAGCTCTATGAAGATTATCTGCGTGAGACGGAGGCGCCGGTCAACTACAGGTTTGCGCTGGTAAAGACTGTGGAGAATTCGTCGGGAATACCGGAATCAGAGGAGGTTCTGTATGACCGTTCATCGCTTGCCGGCGTCGGGGAATTCGATGCCTCTGAACGCTATGATACATTGAATTATATGGTCGGCAGGACGATGCAGGCAGAACTTCAGGAAATCCTGCTGCGTCGGCAGACGTAATACGCATCCTTCCGAATCCCGCAGACAGCACCGGCGGCTGTATTTCCGCTGCCATGTGTGTGATTGCGGATTTGCATTAACAATAATAAGGAGGCAGCATCATGCCAGAAACCATGCATCCGGACGCATTCAAGCATATCATTGTACTGGTCTCCGGCGGCGGCACCAATTTGCAGGCACTGATTGACGCGCAGAACCGCGGTGAGCTCGGAAACGGCAGGATCACCTGCGTCATCAGCTCGAAGCCGGACGCCTATGCACTGGTGCGCGCAAAGAACAACAACATCCCCACAAGGGTCATCCAGCGGAAGGCCTTTCCGGACACCGCAGCCTACAGTGCGGCGATGCTGGAGGCATTCTATGAGGAGTATGCTGACCTGATCGTGCAGGCGGGATTCATGACGATCCTTGACGAAACGATCTGCCGCGCCTATCCGAACAAGATGATGAATGTGCATCCCGCACTGATTCCGAGCTTCTGCGGCAAGGGCTATTACGGCCTGCATGTGCATGAGGCGGCGCTGAAAAAGGGTGTCAAGGTCACGGGCGCGACGGTGCATTTCGTCACGGAGGTCTGCGACGGCGGGCCGATCATCCTGCAAAAGGCGGTGGAGATCAGGCAGGATGACACGCCGGAGACTTTGCAGCGGCGCGTCATGGAAGAAGCGGAATGGAAGATATTGCCGCAGGCAGTCAGGCTGTACTGTGAGGGCAGGCTCACAGTTCGCGACAATAAGGTCTATATCAAAGAATGACGGGTCATGGACTGACGGAGCGGGCACGGCCCGTGGAAGATATTGCCGCAGGCAGTCAGGCTGTACTGCGAGGGCAGGCTCACAGTCCGCGAAAACAAGGTCTATATCAAAGAATGACGGGTCATGGACTGACGGAGCGGGCACGGCCCGTGGAAGATTTTGCCGCAGGCAGTCAGGCTGTACTGCGAGGGCAGGCTTATAGTCCGCGAAAACAAGGTCTATATCCAAGAATAACCGCGCATCATTCAATCCGTATCAATCCGGCAAAGCCGGTGAAACAGCATGGAGGGTAATACTATGGCAATGATCTCGATTGCACAGGAACTTCAGAACAACAGCTATCCGGGCAGAGGCATCATCCTCGGCCGCTCGGCAGACGGCACACGCGCTGTCATCGCCTACTTCATCATGGGACGCAGCGAGAATTCCCGCAACCGCATCTTCGTCCCGGACGGGGTCAACCTCAAAACCAAGGCCTATGACGAGAGCAAATGCACAGACCCCTCGCTCATCATCTATTCGCCGGTGCGCGTGCTTGGGAATAAGACGATCGTCACAAACGGCGACCAGACCGACACGATCTATGAGGCAATGGATCACCAGTTCACCTTTGAGCAGGGCCTTCGCGCACGGAAGTTTGAGCCGGATGCCCCGAACTATACCCCCAGAATCTCCGGCGTTGTCCGCTGCGAAAAGGGCGCGTTCAATTACGCACTCAGCATCCTGAAAAGTGCGGACGGCGATCCGTCCTCCTGCCAGCGCTTCACGTTCTCCTATGAGAACCCGATCGCGGGTCAGGGACACTTCATCCACACCTATGTCGGCGACGGCAACCCGCTGCCGAGCTTTGTCGGCGAGCCCAAGCTCATCTCGATTCCCAATGATATCGACAGCTTCACCGATCTGCTCTGGTCGAGCCTCAATGCAGACAACAAGATCTCTCTGTTTGTGCGGTATATCGACCCCGCGACCGGCAACGCGACCAGCAAAATCGTCAACCGCTACGGCAATAAGCCGAAGGAGTAATCTGATCGCTTTATTTGGATGAACAGGAGGCGAAACCACATGAAAAAGAAACTGTTATGTCTTTCCGCCGCGCTGGCAATGCTGCTCGCACTGCCCGCCTGCGGAAAAAAGGATGATGCATCCTCCGGTGCATCCTCTGCCGCATCCTCGTCCTCGCAGGCAGAGAACGGCGAAAGCAGCAGCGATGCACAGCAGAACGGACAGCAGGCAGCACCGGTCATTCCGGGCAAACTCTACGCGCTGAATCTGGCTGACAGTGAGCAGCCGGTCATCCGCGGCATCAGCCTTGACGGCAACCAAGCCGGAACCTATAAGGAGGATGCCGATTCCGTCAACGGCAGAGCACCGTCTGACAGCGAGATCCGCTGTGTGTTCATGTTGAACGAATGGATCTCGATTATCCCTGATACCGACAAAACAGACGGTCTGACCGCGTATATCGTCGAGCATCATGATGACCCGGCAACATATACGGACAGCTTTTTCGCAGCGCTGACAGGCGATGTTCCGACGGTTTCGCTTCAAAAGCCCGAAGATGAGGGCGGCTACGGATACTGGGGTGAGCTGTACCTCAATCCGGAATCATGGAAAGCCGGCGCCTATGATCTCGTCATCACAGACGGCGCAAAGCCTGTTGCCTGTGTGATGCTGAATATGTATGATGAAGGCACACTGGCAGAAAAATCGGACGCGGAGCTGAACCGGATGATGGCAGATGCACGCGCCGCGGCAGAAAACAAGTAAACAGGATTATGCTATGCGGCAGGAAGTGCCGCGGAAAGGAACCTGAATTATGGAAACCGAACGTCTTTTGAAGTATGGCTGCAACCCGAACCAGAAGCCTGCAAGAGTGTTTATGAACGACGGCAGCGCACTGCCGATCACCGTGCTTTCGGGCAATCCGGGCTATATCAATCTGCTGGATGCCTTCAACGGCTGGCAGCTTGTCCGCGAGCTGAAGGCTGCGACCGGCATGCCGGCTGCAACCTCGTTCAAGCATGTCTCTCCGGCGGGTGCTGCAATCGGCAGACCGCTCTCCGACACGCTGAAGAAGATCTATTTTGTCGATGACCTCGGCGAGCTGTCTCCGCTGGCATGTGCCTATGCAAGAGCCAGAGGTGCGGACAGAATGTCCAGCTTCGGCGACTGGATCTCGCTCTCCGACGAGTGCGACGCGATCACCGCAAAGATGATCGCACGCGAGGTTTCCGACGGCATCATCGCGCCGGGCTACTCCGAGGAGGCACTGGAGATTCTCAAGACCAAGCGCAAGGGCAACTACAATATTGTGCAGATCGACCCGAACTATGAGCCGCCGAAGGTCGAGCACAAGGAAGTGTTCGGCGTGACCTTCGAGCAGGGCAGAAATGACCTCGCGATCAACGAGGAAACGATGCTCTCGAACATCGTGACAAAGAACAAGGATATCCCTGAGGACAAGAAGTTTGACCTCATTGTCTCGCTCATCACCCTGAAGTATACCCAGTCGAACTCCGTCTGCTATGTCAAGGACGGTCAGGCAATCGGCATCGGTGCAGGTCAGCAGTCGAGAATCCACTGCACCCGCCTTGCCGGCACAAAGGCCGATAACTGGTGGCTCAGACAGGCCCCGCAGGTTCTGAACCTGCCGTTCCGCGACGATATCAAGCGCCCCGACCGCGACAACGCGATCGACCTGTATATCGGTGAGGATTACATGGACATCCTTGCAGACGGCGAGTGGGAGCGCGTCTTTACCGAGAAGCCGCCGGTCTTTACCAAGGAGGAGCGTCAGGCATGGATCGCGCAGAACACCGATGTCTGCCTCGGCTCCGATGCATTCTTCCCGTTCCCGGACAACATCGACCGCGCATTCAAGAGCGGCGTCAAGTACATTGTTGAGCCGGGCGGCTCGATCCGCGACGATATTGTCATCGAGCAGTGCGACAAGTACGGCATTGCTATGGCATTCTGCGGCCTGAGACTGTTCCACCACTGAGGATTTTTATGAAAAAACATTCTGCTTTATCCCTTATGCTGCTCTGCTGCCTGCTGCCGCTCAACGGCTGCGGCAGTGAAAAGGCAGAGAGCAGCGAAGTTTCTTCCGAAGCGCCTGCGACATCTGCGCAGACCGAAACCACAGAGCCCCCGATGACCACGACCGTTTCGCTGCTGGATTCGGGCGCGGGCAAGGCGGCAGCCTATCTGCTGAACGCAGGTGAGATGAAGTTCCCGGCCTCGGAAAATGACGAGAAAAACGGCATGCTGTTCCGGTTCACGGGCGTATCTGCGCAGAGCTGTACCGTGACATGGGATGCCTACCGCATTACCGATTTCGCGAACGGCGTCGGCAAGGGGCTTACGGTCAATGATTCCCTGAGCGGCAATGTGACATGCAGCTATGTTCCGGTGACGGACGACAGCGGCACGGTCACAGCCTTAACGCTTGAGGGCGTGACGCTCAGGCGCAATGAAGCAAACGGCTCGCAGGATTACACCCTTGCGGTCGATATCACCGGAGACACACCGCAGCTTCTCGCACGCAATGCGAACGGTGAGCCGACCCCGCTGACGAAATTTGAGCCGGATATGAACGAGTACGAGTGGGTCTCCTTTGCCTCGGCGCTGGAAACCGGCGATGATGCAATGGGCGGCGAAAGCGACCTGTTCGCGATCAGCGGCAATCTGCTGACCGTAGACGGCTCCCTGTTCGGCTCTCCGCAGCAGGAGGTCGAAACGCGCATCGGCTATTCGATCGGCACGCTTCAGCCGTTCAATGAGTGGTCCGTGCCGCTGGAGCATACGGAATTCCTGTACGGCGGCCTCGATCTGCATCTGGTCTTCCGCAGCGGCACCCTGACGAGCGTTTATGTGGATTCGCCGATCGCGGATGAGGATTACAGCATCTTTGACAATGCCGCAGCCGAAGCGAATGCACGGTTCGGCGGCGCGCCGGACAGCGTATTCACCGACGAAAACAACAATTATGTGGAATCATGGTATCTCCCCGAGGAAAATACGACGCTCTATATGTATCTGGTCTATGACGCAGCGAATGAGGGCTATATTTTCCGTCAGCAGTATACCGTCGGCAAGACAGACCGCTTCTGCGGCTTCTGATGCCGGAGCATAAAATCAGAAACAGGAGGAGCCGGGACATATGACCGTTTATCTCATGCGGCACGGTGAGCCGACCTATGAGGATACCGAAGCACTTGGCCTGAAGGGGCAGGGTGCGGAGCTTGGTCAGCTGACCCGGCTCGGCATTGCACAGGCGGAGGAGGCAGCGCAGGATCCCCGGATCCGGGACTGTGACCTGATCGTGTCCTCGCCCTACCCCCGCGCACTGCATACGGCCGCGATCGTATCCAGAGTGACCGGCGCACCGATCGACGTCGCACCGGGCATTTTTGAATGGATCCCCGATCTGGACTGGGCAGAGGTGTCTCAGCAGGATATTCACGATGCGTGGCAGGAATACAAGCGCAACGGCGGCGTGCATATGCCGGGCGACCGCTATCATAACTGGGAGACGCATGCGCAGCTCCGGGCAAGAGTGCTGCCGTGGATCCTGCCCTATCTGGAACGGGCGGACATCAGCAGGCTGCTGATCGTTTCGCACGGCGGCGTGATGCGTGCGCTGCTGAATCAGCCATCGCTGAAGAAGATCCGTTACTGTGAGATCCGTGAGCTGACACCGGACTGCCTCGCGGACTGAACACGGCATATTCCCTTTATTCAGGGATCATACAAACCGAAAGGAAACGAAAACCATGAAAGTATTAGTAGTCGGCGGCGGCGGCAGAGAGCACGCCATTGTCATGAAGCTCAGCGAGTCTCCGAATGTGACGGAGCTGTACTGCGCCCCGGGCAACGGCGGCATCGCCAAATATGCCAAATGCTTCCCCGTGAAGGCAACCGATCTCGACGGCATGCTGAAGCTCGCGAAGGAGCTTGCCGTGGATTGGGTCTTTGTCGCACCGGATGATCCGCTCGTTCTGGGCATGGCGGATCTGCTGCGCGAAAACGGCTTCAAAGTATTCGGCCCGTCGAAGGCAGCCGCGATCATCGAAGGCAGTAAGGCCTTCTCCAAGAATCTGATGAAGAAATACGGCATCCCGACTGCGAAATACGAGGTGTTTGATGACGCAGAGCAGGCGATCGCCTATGTCCGGCAGCAGAACACCTATCCGACTGTCGTCAAGGCGGACGGTCTGGCACTGGGCAAGGGCGTCATCATCGCGCAGTCTGAGGATGAAGCAGTCGCGGCGATCCGCTCGATCATGGAGGACAGGATCTTCGGCGAGAGCGGCTCCAAGCTGGTCATTGAGGAATTCCTGACCGGCCCGGAGGTCTCCGTGCTGAGCTTTACCGACGGCGAAACCGTCATTCCGATGATCTCGTCGATGGATCACAAGCGCGCACTGGACGGCGACCGCGGCAAGAATACCGGCGGCATGGGCACGGTTTCTCCGAATCCGTATTATACCAAGGAGATCGCAGATCAGTGCATGCGGGAGATCTTCCTCCCGACGATGCATGCGATGAGCGGCGAGAACCGCACCTTCCGCGGCTGCCTGTACTTCGGCCTGATGCTGACCAAGGACGGCCCGAAGGTCATCGAATACAACTGCCGCTTCGGCGACCCGGAAACACAGGTCGTTCTGCCGATGCTGAAAACCGACCTGTTCGAGATCATGGAGGCGATCGAGGAGCAGCGCCTCTCCGATCTGGACATCCACTGGAGGAAGGGTGCCTGCGCCTGCGTGATCCTTGCAAGCGGCGGCTATCCGGAGAAATATGAGACCGGCAAGGAGATCACCGGCCTGAACGAAAAGGGTCAGCTCGACAGTGCCGCAGTCTATCATGCCGGAACAAAGCTCGACGGGGAGCGCCTGCTGACCGCAGGCGGCAGAGTGCTCGGCATTACCGCTTCCGGCGATACGCTGAATGAGGCACTTGATGCGGCCTATGCGGCGGCAAAGCAGGTGCATTTTGAGAATATGCACTACCGCAAGGATATCGGTCAGCGCGCACTGGCTGCCGGAAAATAAAAATGGGTATGTAATTTTTTAGGTGGTCAGAAAAATAAGGTTAAAACAAATAGCTTTAATTCAGTTTGTCGAGAAAGTGTCTCCGACGGATTCAAAATGGGGGCGCCCCTCGCTTCGCTGTGTCGAGTTTGCTGCGCAAACATC
>CAMNJD010000453.1 GCA_946540705.1 uncultured Ruminococcus sp.
GGGGAATAAGCCGCAGCGCGGCGCATCCCCCTGTCCCCTTGGGTTGTCACCCCCGGACTGCGGGGAGAAGCAAGAAAAATCTTACAAAGAACACTCATTGGGTGTACTCATCCCCCACCGAACCCGTAAGGAGAAGTAAGAAAAATCTGACAATTAACACCCATTGGATGCGTTCATCCCCGCATGTCCCGCCAAAATACCCCGTTTTTAGTCATATTCGGCATTTTGCCTAAAAAGAATATCCCCCGAATGCTTGACAGAAAACCGAAACTGTGCTATAATAGCACATAGTGTGCCGGCACACAGTGTGCTGAGCCGCCCGGGCCGTCATCTGACTGAGAACTCAGAACAGGTCCGAGCATCCCCATCGGAGAAAGGAGCAGAAAGCGATATGGCGGCAGAGCGGATCCACGACGACATCTCCGAGAAAATCATAGAGATCGTCGCCCGCATCGCAGCAGAGGAGGGCGCCCATAAAGTCACCGTCCGGAAGATCATCACTGAGTTAGGCGTGACAAACCGTGTGTTCTACAACCGCTTCGCAAACTGTGACGAAGTGCTCCGGATCGTCTATAAAAATGCAGTCGTGCAGATGCGCGAGCATGTCAAGCCCGAATTTCATGACAAGGACAGCTTTCTGCAATTCTGCATCCGCACCGCGGTCGATATCCTCATGCAGACCTATGATGTCAAAATGCAGTTCCGGTATTATGTGTTCGAGCATGACTCGCTCACAGAGGACAACCGGATCTGGTGGGAAGAAAAAATCAAAAAATACTATCAATATGCACGCGAACAGGGCTTTGCCCGTCAGGTCGATCCCGACGCGCTCTGCTATGCAATCTGGTGCTTCTGCCGCGGCTATTACGCCGACGCTGTCTCGCGTCAGCTTGCAAAGGAAGACGCCGTGCGCTATTTCACCTTCGGCTTCACCTGCTTTCTCGGCGGGCTGGTGCTGTAAATCCGCCCCATTCCAGTATTCTGTTAGGAGTTCATGACAATGAGTATTCAGATTCTTGGCACCGGTGCCTATGTGCCGGAGAAAATCATCACCAACGACGACCTCTCGCATATGGTCGAAACCTCAGATGAGTGGATCATGCAGAGAGTCGGCATTCATGAGCGGCGTGTCTCCGTGAACGAAACGACCGCCGAAATGGCTCAGAAGGCTGCGCGCAATGCACTGGATGCCGCCGGTCTCCGCGCCGAGGAGCTCGATCTTATCATCGCGGCGACCGTTTCCTCAGACAGCATCTGTCCGTCACTCTCGGCGCGTGTGCAGATGGCTCTGGGCGCACACTGCCCTGCCTTTGATCTGAATTCTGCATGCAGCGGATTTCTCTTTGCACTCGATACGGCTGCGGCGTTCATCGCCCGCGGCGGTGTGCAGCATGTGCTGGTCATCGGCGCAGAGCGGCTCAGCAGAGTGCTCGACTGGACTGACCGCTCGACCTGCGTCATCTTCGGCGACGGCTCCGGCGCATTTGTCGTCGCACCGGGCGAGCAGCTCCTCGCCTCCCGCATCTTTACACAGGGCAATGACAGTGCGCTTTCGATCTCGGCAGGACAGAACAATTCGCCGTTTTTTGAGCGCGAGCTTGCGCCCTATAAGGTCGTCATGAACGGACAGGAAACATTCAAGTTCGCTGTCCGGAGACTGGAGGAGGACATCAAGCTGCTCTGCGAGCAGGCGGGCATCACGCCCGAACAGCTTGACTGGATCGTCCCGCATCAGGCCAATACCCGCATCATCGACCTCTGCGCCCGCAGACTGAAGCTGCCGATCGAAAAGTTCTACATGAACATCGAGCGCTACGGCAATACCTCCTCTGCGAGCGTGCCGATCTCCTTCGATGAGCTGGCCAGAAGCGGCAGGCTCAAAAAAGGCGACCTCATCGCCATGAGCGCCTTCGGCGGCGGGCTCTCCAGCGCCGGCTGCATCATCAAGTGGTAATACAGCCCCTTCAAAAGGCTTGTATACATATTATTTATTTTATCCAAACCGAAACCAATATTTCAGGAGGAACAAATCATGAACAGCGAAAAGATCATTAAGGTACTGGCAGACCACCTCGAAATGGATCCGTCCGAGATCACCGAGGAAACCACCTTTGCAGACCTCGGCGTCGATTCCCTTGAGGCAGCAGAGATCATGATGGAGCTCGAGGACGAGCTGGGCATCGAGATCGACGCACAGGAAGCCGGCAAATCTGTCAAAGAGCTGATCGCTTACGTTGACAGCAAGCAGGGCTGAGCATGATGCAGCGCACGGATATACTCTGTGAGCTGTTGGGTACCCGTTATCCGCTGATGCAGGGCGGCATGGCACATATCTCCGATGCCCGCCTTGCAGCAGCAGTCTCAAACGGCGGCGGCCTCGGCATTATCTCCGCAGCCGCCGGTGACCCGGAAAAGCTCGCAGCCGAAATTGATCTCGCAAGAACCCTGACAGACAAGCCGTTCGGCGTCAATATCATGCTCCGCAGCAGCAACATCGCGGCACTCGCTGCCGTCATCGCAGAAAAGAAGGTCGCAGTCGTGACTACAGGCGCGGGCAGTCCCGCAGAGTTCATTCCGATGTGGAAAAATGCCGGCATCAAGGTCATCCCGGTCATTTCGACAGCGGCAATGGCGCAGCTCATGGAAAAATCCGGTGCAGACGCGGTCGTCGCGGAGGGCACGGAATCAGGCGGTCATGTCGGTGAAATGACGACCATGGCACTGATCCCGCAGGTCTGTGACGCTGTGAAGATCCCGGTCATCGCAGCGGGCGGCATCGCCGACGGCAGAGGATTCGCCGCTTCGGTCATGCTCGGCGCATGCGGTGTGCAGATCGGCACGCGCTTCCTCGCCGCGGAGGAGTGCAGCATTCATCCCGAATACAAAGCGCGGCTTCTGAAAGCGAAAGATACGTCTACCGTTGTCACGGGCAGACGGCTCGGGCATCCGGTGCGGAGCCTCAAAACGCCGTTCTCCCGCGCATACGCAAAGGCAGAATATACAGATATCTCCGATGAGGAGCTGGAGGCAATGGCAGTCGGCTCGCTGCGTGCAGCAGTCGTTGACGGCGACGGCAAGAAGGGCTGCTTCCTGGCCGGTCAGATCTCCGGCCTCGTCACAAAAGAACAGCCCGCTGCTGAGATCATTTCCGAGATCATGCAGCAGGCAGAGGCTCTGCTGAACGGCAAAGCCTGAATACGGATTACGGAGGAGCCTCCCGATGGGAAAAATCGCATTTTTATTCGCAGGACAGGGCGCTCAGTACAGCGGCATGGGCAAATCGCTCTATGAGAGCAGCGCCGCCGCAAAAGCCCTCTACGACGCAGCCGAGGCGATCCGCCCCGGCACGATGAATCAGTCCTTCGCCGGCACCGACGAGGAACTGAAAATCACCGAGAATACGCAGCCCTGCCTCTATCTGGTCGATCTCGCAGCAGCACGCGCACTCGAGGAGGCCGGCATCCATGCCGATGCAGCAGCAGGCTTCTCGCTCGGTGAGATCGCTGCCCTCGCCTTTGCGGGCGCATATTCCGCAGAGGACGGCTTCAGAATCGTCACAGAGCGCGGCAAACACATGCAGGAGGCCGCAGAGCAGGCCGATACCGCGATGTGCGCAGTCGTCAAGCTCGATGCGGAAACGATCGCAAATGCCGCGGCAGAGTTTGAACAGCTTTATGCCGTCAACTACAACTGCCCGGGTCAGACCGTCGTTTCCGGCCTCAGAAGCAGTATGCCTGCCTTTACCGCGAAAGTCAAGGAGCTCGGCGGCAGAGCAATCCCGCTCGCAGTCAGTGCGGCGTTCCATTCGCCGTTTATGAATCACGCGGCAGAGCAGTTCGGTGCGGCACTCTCCGCATTCACGTTCTCTGCACCGCGCATCCCGGTCTACGCAAACCTCACGGCACAGCCCTATGATCCCGCACAGATCCCGCAGACAATGCAGCAGCAGGTCTGCAATCCTGTCCGCTGGCAGACAACGGTCGAAAACCTGATCGCGGAGGGCTTCACAGACTTCATCGAGGTCGGCGCAGGCATGACCCTCAGCGGACTGGTCAAAAAAATCTCCGCAGATGTGCGCATTTACAATGTGCAGGATGCGGAATCCCTCGCAGCAACTGTAAAGGCGGTGAACGAAGCATGCTGAACGGAAAGGTCGCAGTCGTCACGGGCGGTGCAAGAGGCATCGGCGCGGCGATCTGCAAAAAGCTCGCCTCCCTCGGCGCGGATATCGCGATCGTTGACCTGAAGGTCACGGAACAGGCAGAGGCGCTTCAGAAGGAAATCACAGAGAGCTTCGGCGTCAGAGCACAGGCTTTTGCCTGCGATGTCTCCGATGCGGAGGCCTGCAAGGCGCTCATCAAGCAGGTCACGGAAGCACTGGGCAGCGTCACGATCCTCGTGAACAACGCCGGCATCACCAGAGATACGCTCATCCTCTCCATGAAGGAGGCGGATTTCGATGCCGTCATCAACACAAACCTCAAGGGCACATTCAATATGACACAGGCCTGCTACCGCACGTTTATGAAGCAGAAGTACGGCAAGATCGTCAACCTCGGTTCGGTCAGCGCACTGCTCGGCACGGCGGGTCAGGCAAACTATGCCGCATCCAAGGCGGGCGTCATCGCGCTGACCAAGGTCACGGCCAGAGAGCTCGCCTCGCGCAATGTCACCTGCAATGCGATCGCGCCGGGCTTTATCGCGACCGATATGACAAAGGGGCTGGAGGATCAGTATATCGACCAGATCCCGATGAAGCGCGCAGGTCAGCCGGAGGATGTCGCAAATCTCGCGGCATTCCTCGCATCCCCGGAATCCGATTATCTCACCGGCACCGTCATCCGCATTGACGGCGGCCTTGCGATTTCGTAAACACTGTACCACACGGAGGAAAATCACATGAACAGAAGAGTCGTCGTTACCGGCCTCGGCGCGATCACGCCGCTGGGCAATGATGTTGCAAGCTACTGGGACGGCCTGAGATCCGGCAAAAACGGCATCGACCGCATCACTCGCTTCGATGCCTCCGGGCTGAAGGCACAGCTTGCGGCTGAGGTCAGGGACTTCAATGCGAAGGACTACATGGACGCAAAGGAAGTGCGTCAGACAGACCGCTTTCAGCAGTATGCGATTGCTGCGGCATCGCAGGCCATCGCGGATTCCGGCATCACCGGACAGATCGAACCTGAGCGCCTCGGTGTTTATTTCGGCTCCGGTATCGGCGGCTTCGAGACCTTTGTCAATGAGCACAACAATCTGCTGAACCGCGGTGCAAACCGTGTTTCGCCGTTCTTCATTACGAAGATGATCGCGAATATGGCGGCCGGAATGATCGCGATTCATGCCCATGCAAACGGCCCCTGCCTCGATGTGACAACCGCCTGCGCGACCGGCACCAACACGATCGGTGAGGCAATGCGCGCAATTCGCCACGGCTATGCGGATGCAATCATCGCGGGCGGCGTCGATGCCGTGATTCATGAGCTTGCAATTTCCGGCTTTATTAACTGCATGGCACTGACCGACAGCACCGATAAAGACGCTGCCTCGATCCCGTTTGACAAGCGCAGAAACGGCTTTGTCATGGGCGAGGGCGCAGGTGCGCTCGTGCTTGAGGAATATGAGCACGCAAAGGCACGCGGTGCGAAGATCTATGCAGAGCTCGCAGGCTACGGAAGCACCTGCGATGCATTCCATGTCACCGCCCCCGACAGTGAGGCTAAGGCCTCCGCAAAGGCAATCGCCGATGCAATCGCGGAAGCAGCCGCAGACTGCCCTGCATCCGAAATCTACATCAATGCACACGGCACCAGCACGCCGCTCAATGACAAGACCGAAACTGCCGCGATCAAGCGCGCACTCGGCGAGGAACAGGCAAAGCAGGTGCATGTCAGCTCGACCAAGTCGATGACCGGCCACCTGCTCGGCGCTGCCGGTGCGATCGAAGCGATCGCTGCGATCAAGGCGCTCGAAAATAATCTGGTTCCCCCGACGATCAACTACAAAGAGCCCGATCCGGCGTGCGATCTTGACATCACGCCGAATACGGCCGTTGAGACGCCGCTCTCGCTGGCGCTCTCGACCTCGCTGGGCTTCGGCGGCCATAACGCCTGCATCGCATTCAAGAAAATCTGAAACCTGACTGGGAGGTAATCCGATGAACCGGACAGAGATCATGGAGCTGATCCCGCACCGTGACAGCATGCTGCTGCTCGACGAAGCAGAGCTCATCGACGGTGTCGCACACGGCAAGAAAAAGATCACAGGTGAGGAATGGTTCCTCGACGGCCATTTTCCGGGGCATCCGGTCGTGCCGGGCGTGATCCTTTGTGAGATCATGGCGCAGACAATGTGTGCCGGTCTGGAGCGTCAGCCCGACGGACAGCAGCCGCTGACCCTCTTTGCAGGGCTGGATAAGGTGCGCTTCAAGCACCCGGTCGTCCCGGGCGATCTCTTTGAGACAAAATGCGAGATCACCAGAGCCAAAGCCCCCTTCTATTTTGCAAAGGGCGAGGGCTATGTGAACGGAAAGCTCTGCGTCAAGGCGGAATTCTCGTTCGTGATCCAGCCAAAGGAGGAGGCATCCGTATGAGCGGCCTGAAGGAGTTTTTCACCTCGTTCACCAAGAGCACCCCTGAACAGCAGCCGCCGCGTGTCTGCAAAAGCTGCGGTGCGGAGATCCCCTATCAGGACTATCTCGCAAATCACTGCATCTGCCCCGAGTGCGGCACATACTTCCGCATGCGCGCCGTCGAGCGCATTGAGGCGACTGTCGATGACGGAACATTCCAGGAGATCGACAAAAAGCTGAAATCAAAGGACCCGATCAAATTCCCGGACTATGCACAGAAGCTCGATAAGGCCGAAAAGGCCAGCGGACTGAATGAGGGCGTTGTCTGCGGAACCGCAAAGATCGAGGGCATTGATACCGCGCTGTTTGTCATGGATTCCGCATTCATGATGGGCAGCATGGGTACTGTCGTCGGCGAGAAGATCACCCGCCTCTTTGAAAAGGCGACCGCGCAGAATCTGCCGGTCATCGGGTTCATCACCTCCGGCGGCGCAAGAATGCAGGAGGGCATCTTCTCCCTCATGCAGATGGCAAAGGTCTCCGGCGCGGTCAAGCGCCATTCCGAAGCCGGACTGCTGTATATCGCCGTGCTGACCGACCCGACCACCGGCGGTATCACCGCGAGCTTTGCAATGCAGGGCGATATCATCATTGCAGAGCCCAAGGCACTGATCGGCTTTGCGGGTCAGCGCGTCATTGAGCAGACGACCGGCGAGAAGCTCCCTGCGGGCTTCCAGAGAGCGGAATTCCAGCTCGAGCACGGCTTTGTCGATATCATCGAGGAACGGCCGCGCATGACCTATACCCTCGGCAAGCTGCTCGCACTCCATACATCCGGCGTGCAGTGATCTGCCGCGATGGGACTGATACAGGCGTACCGCGCACATGTGCTGCGAAAACAGGAACGCTTCAGCGAGCGGCATCTCGGTGCTGCAAAACGCTTCGGCAATGCCGGAACGGTCAGCTATCCGTATACCGCCTACCGGGAGTCCGGCTGGGGCGCATGTCTGGAGATTTTCTCGATTCTCGCGTTCATTGCAGGCTGCGGCGCCGCATTTGTTCTGCTCAGTCATGCTGACAGCGTGATATACGTGTTCATCGCGCTCGCCGTGCTGCTTGCAGGAAAGCTGCTGCTCTCAGAGCTGGCAAGGCTGGTCAACAATGCGCATGTGCGGCATAAAATCCGCACAAACAGCGAATATGCGGAATACTTCGCGGTAATGTATCCCCGGCAGGAGCACCTCTGCCGCACACTGAACGAGATCTATGCGGCAAATCCGGAGCCCGATCCGGAACAGCGCGTACAGCTTCAGATGCAGCTTGAAGAACGGGACAATACCCGCATCAAAAAGGTCATTCTCGTGCTGGGACTGGGTTTCTTGATCGCGGTGCTGATCGCGGCAATCGCGGGCTGTATCCGGGTCGCGGATTATCTGGAAGAATAACTGCCCCGCAGCGGGCTTTGGTAACAGAAAGGAAGGGATCCCTCCAATGGCAAAGGCAGACAGCATTACCGCCTACGAGCGCGTTCAGGCGGCGCGGAACGGCAAACGCCCGATGGGTTCTTACTATATTGAGCATATGATCGACGATTTTGTCGAGCTGCACGGAGACAGACGCTTCGGCGATGACGCTGCGATCGTCGCGGGGATCGGTTATCTCAACCGCATTCCGGTTACGGTCATCGCAATGGAGCGTGGTGAGACGATCGAGGAGCGCATGAAGCGCAACTTCGGCTGTCCCGAGCCGGAGGGCTACCGCAAGGCACTCCGCCTGATGAAGGAGGCGGAGAAATTCCACAGACCCGTGATCTGCTTCATCGGCAGCTCCGGCGCCTACTGCGGCATTGATGCTGAGGAGCGCGGACAGGGTCTTGCGATCGCGGAGAATCTCTACGAGATGATGGGACTGAAAACGCCGATCATTTCGGTGATCGTCGGCGAAGGCGGAAGCGGCGGTGCGCTGGCACTCGGCGTCTGCGACACCGCGATCATGCTTGAAAATGCGGTCTATTCGGTCATTTCGCCGGAGGGCTGCGCCAGCATTCTCTGGAAGGATGCGACCAAGGCGCCCGATGCTGCGGCACACCTGAAGCTGACCTCCTATGACCTGCTGCAATTTGAGGTTGTGGAAAAGGTCATCCGGGAGGAGGGTAAGACCGAGCGTGAGATCTGCTCGGCACTGAAGAAGCAACTGCTGGACGAGATTCTCCGTCTGCGTGTGCTTCCCGCACAGGAGCTGCTTGACGGCAGATACGAAAAATTCCGCAAGATCGGCGCTTTCCGCTGACCGATCCTGCGGAGGAATATAGAAAGCGCTGATACAGAAGTTTTAAGCCATAGTATTTCTGATCTGAAGTCAGAAGTACTATGGCATTTCTATTGACAGTGCAGATATGTTATGCAATAATTGTTACTAACATAAATCGGAATTTGTCGGCAGTGCCGACAGCCGTTATTCTAAAGCTTTCCGGAAGTGTTATGCGCATCTTTCAGTACACTGGTTTTCGGAAGCTTATTGCTGTAAATCAGAATTTATCATAGTATCATAGTATGGTTTCGGCTTTATGATCTTGATTATAGTCCGAATGTTTATTTTAACTGGGCGCGGGGCGCGAATGCGAGGGGAAGAACCACAAGGAGAGGGAAGTCGTCGCTTCGCTCCGGTCTCC
>CAMNJD010000454.1 GCA_946540705.1 uncultured Ruminococcus sp.
CGGAGCATCGAAGAATCCGCCTACCACACCGGATGAAGCCGGCGCAGGCGGAGCAGCGGGTGCAGGAGCCGGAGCAGGCGCCGGTGCAGGCCGGTGGACCTCCGGGTATACATCATAGGAATCATCCGCAGAGCTCTGTGCGGGATTCTCATAGAATCCGCCGAAGGGCTGCGGGTCAGCGCCGGGTGCAGGCTGATCGTAGAAGCCGTCAAAGGGCTTGGGAACAGGCGGTGCCATATTCTCGAACGCGCCGCCGAACGGGTCCGGCTGCGGGGCCGGCTGCGGAAAGCCGAAGTTGTCGAATGCGCCGCCGAAGGGCAGCGGGTTGTCAGCCGGAGCTGTCGGAACTGTGCCGCCGAAGGGCTGGGGGTCGGGCTGCACGGGCATATCGGAAACAGCCTCGCGCCGGAATACCGGTGCAGGCGGAAAATCAACTGCATTGGGGTCAGCCGCGGACTGTGACGGGAAATCCGGCTGCGGCATGACGGGCGGGAAGCCTGCCGGGAATCCGTTATTCTGCGGCGGGGAAGCCAGAGCAACAGAACGGTCCGCAGGCGGCACGGGCATCACGGGCACAGGGGAGGCAGCCGGAGCCATCGGTGAAACCGGCGTGCCGCAGTTGACGCAGAATGCCGAATCCGGCAGAAGTGCGGCACCGCAGTTCGTGCAGAAGCCGCCCGGCGCAGGGGGCGGGGGCGGAACCGGAATTGCCGGGACAGGTGCGCCGCAGATCACACAAAACCGTGCGGACTCCTCAAGATCGGCGCCGCAGTTTGTGCATTGACCGTATAATCCCATAATACACTACCTCGATTTCTTTTTGAATGTCCTGATGTTGTGCAGCATTTGCAGCATGCGCTGCCGCACGGGAATGCATAATTCACCACCATATAGTAAGTATAAATATTATACCATATCCCCTAAAAGATGTCAATACAGTGTGCGGTTCTTTGTCGGATTCCACAGTTTGAACAGCTGCTTTTTGTGCATTTGCTGTGACAAAGCGGTAAAGCGGAGGAACGGGAAAGTCCGCAGCCGGATCAGCCGGCGCGGACAGGGAATCTCATCGGTACTGCGGCAGACGGCGGAGCAGCGCGGCGCCGTTTTCCTTCAGCCATGCGTGACAGCGGGCATAATCAGGGAAAACGCGCGCAATTTCCGCATAAAATGCCGCAGAGTGGTTCGGGTGGATGCGGTGGCAGAGCTCGTGGACGACCACGCTGTCGAGCACCTCCGGCGGCGCCTGAACGAGCAGGCAGTTGAAGCTGAGCGCACCCGAGGCAGAGCAGCTTCCCCAGCGGGTCTTCTGGCTCCGGATCGTGATGCGTCCGTATGTGACGCCGAGCAGCGCGGCAAAATGCGCGGTGCGTTCGGGAAAGCGCCGCTTTGCCTCTGCGGTTATCTCCGCCATTTCCTCCGGGGTAAAGGGCGTGAGACTGCCAAGCTGCCGGCTGCGTGCCTGCTGACGCTGCACATGCTTTGCGATGACCGCGGCCTTTTCTTCGAGGAATCGGACGATCTCGCGCTCGGGCAGGCGCTGCGGTGCGCGCACAAGCAGACTGCCGTCGGGGCGGATCTCGACTGCAAGTGTCCTGCGGCTGCTGCGGATGACGGTGATCTCAGCGGGAATCCCCTCCGGTTTCATGATGCAACACCCCTTTCCCTGCCAGTATACCACACCCCGCTTCCCCTGTCAACCGGGCAGCGCCCTGCTCCGCTGTGGAATCTTGTACAGAGATTTCAGCAAAAATACGTCCGGAATCTACAAAATCGCACTTGCATGTTTTGGGGGAATGTGGTATAATAAATAGGATCGCGCCGATCGGTCGGATCGGCTCAGAGAAATCAGACTGCATCCGCGTTTTTCGCGATGCAAAGAACAAAAGCAGGAGTGTTCATTGAAATGGTCTTTTCAAGCCTGATCTTCCTATACCTTTTTCTGCCGGCTTGCCTTTTGTGTTACGGGCTGTCTCCGAATCTGAAAATCAAAAACCTGACACTGACAGTGTTCTCCCTTGTGTTCTACGCATGGGGTGAGCCTGTCTATATTTTGCTGCTGCTCACCAGCGTGTTCGCAAACTACCTGTTCGGTCTCGGCATCGGTGCCTGCCAGAAAAAAGAAAAGGCCGGCGCTGCCAAAGCCGTCATGACCTGCAGCCTGATTTTCAATATCGGCCTGCTCGGCGTATTCAAATACAGCGGCTTCATTGCCGAGAACCTCAACCTGATTCCCGGCGTGAACCTGCCCGTACCGAAGCTGACCCTGCCCATCGGCATCAGCTTCTATACCTTCCAGATCCTCTCCTATATCATCGACCTGTACTGGGAAAAGATCGACGTACAGCGCAATCCGTTCCACCTGCTGCTGTATATCTCCATGTTCCCGCAGCTCATCGCCGGCCCGATCGTCCGCTACAGCACGATCGCCGATGAGATCAAAGAGCGCAGGGTCACGCTGCTCGATGTCAGCGAGGGTCTGACCCGTCTGATGATCGGTCTGGGCAAGAAGGTCATCCTCGCAAACAACCTCTCTACGATCGTTGCGGAGTTCTTCGGCAATTCCGTCGAGAACCTCTCCGTTGTCGGCACATGGTACGCCGTCATCGTCTACGCAATGCAGATCTACTTCGACTTCTCCGGATACTCCGACATGGCGATCGGTATGGGACGCATGTTCGGCTTCCACTTTGACGAAAACTTCAGACACCCGTTCCTGTGCAAGGATATCTCGGAATTCTGGCAGCGCTGGCACATCTCGCTGGGCACCTTCTTCCGCGATTATCTGCTCTATGTGCCGATCTTCGGCAAGCGCAGAAAGTACGGCGGACTGTTCCTCGTCTGGTTCTGCACCGGCCTCTGGCACGGCGCAAGCTGGAACTTCATCATCTGGGGCCTGTATTTCGGCGTGTTCATCCTCATCGAACAGCTCATCGGCAAAAAGCGCATCAAGAAGATCCCGCTCGTCATCCGCCACATCTACAGCAAGATCATCATTATCATCGGCTTCGGCATCTTCTATTTCGAGGACTTTCACAACCTGGGGCTGTTCTTCAAAAACCTTGTCGGCCTCAGCGGCAATGCGTTCTTTGATTCCATTACGAAATATTCCGTGCAGAACAATATGTTCCTGCTGATCGCAGCGCTGATCTGCTGCTTCCCGGTCTACGACGGACTCCAGAAGCTCCGCAATTCCAAGCCGGGCGCTGTGTATATTGTCGATACCTTCCAGATCATTGCAAATGCAGTGATGCTCGGCCTGAGCAGCATCCTGCTCGTCGATGCGACCAACAACCCGTTCCTGTATTTCCGCTTCTGACACGCGAAAGGAGCCGATTATGAACAGAGCACGCATGCTGCCTGTACTCCTTCCGGTTCTGTGCGGGATTCTTTGCGGCTGCGGAAAAAAGGACGCAGATACCGACAAGCCCGTAGAAGGCAGCGAATCCCGCTATTCGACACAGAAAATTCTGACGCACAAAAAGACGCTGAACGGTGTCAGCGAGGAGATTCCTGCGGATGCCTGCGAGAAAATGACACGCACTTCAGTCGATTCTGAGATCGGCAAGCCGCTGTATACCACCGTTCAATACCGGAATGCACACGGCGACCCGCTGCTGGAATATGAAATTACGGAAGAAACCGGCGAAAAGGACGACATCACCTGCTATGAATATGAGTATAACGACAAGGGGCAGATGCTCTGGAAATGCGAATATTCCACGATTATCGGGGAACCCCGCGTCAATGAGCTGTACTATCAATATGCCGACATTACGAATGAACCGGTCGCGATCGAGAGCTATGAGAACGGACAGCCCTCGTTCCTGATCGAACAGTTCTATGACGACTACGGCAACTACCTCGGAATGTACTCCGAATATTACAAAGATACCGACGGAGCGGCAGGGGAAAAAGAAATCTTCTTTCAATCGACTGAGGTCGAAACCGAATGCGAATATGATGACAGCGGGCATCTGATCAAGAGCTGTATGTATAAATCCGAAGGCAAACTGAAATCTGTGACGACTTACAGCTATGATGACAGCGGAAACCGCATCACGGAGGATTCCGTATTCCGTGACGATGTGAAAGCCCCGTATTACCGTGTATGCGAAGAATCGCGTTATGATGACCGCGGCAATGCCGTTTTCAGCAAAAACACGTACTGGTCATTTGATAACGCGATCGAAAAGCAAACAACCTATGAACGGGAATACGATTCGGAAAACCGTCTGATCAAGGTGACTACGACCTATCTTGACGGCGGAACCGAAACAACAGTGTATTCCTATGAACCGCTCTGAGCGGGGAACCCGGCAAACAGGAAAGGAGCCTGAAGCACAATGCCGCAAAAAGAAATGCCGAAAAAGGAACGGCCGCAGAGAGAAAGGCCGCAGCAAACCGGCACAGAGGACAGCGAGCTGATTGAACGCCGCAAGGCAATCAGTCAGGCACGCGCCATTCGCAGAGGCGCCGCCGCAATGGACGGCCATGCAAAGGCAAAGGCCGCAAAAAGCGCCGATTCGATCATGAAAAAGGCAAAGCCCGCGCCGCCCAGAAAGCCGACCCATAAACAGACCGCCCCCAAGGCTGTCTCCGAAGGCACCGGCAAGTACGGCTGGCTTGATGAAAAGGAAAAGAAAAAGCGCGTGCGCAGAGATCCCGAAAAGGAGCTCGACCGTATTCTTGCAGATACCGCACCGCATGCAGGACAGACGCTGAAAAAGCCGAGCCGTCCTGTCTCGGAGCGCCCCGTTCACAGCGGAGAAGCGCCGCGCAGATACAGCCAGCGGAACCGTCAGATGACCGAGGCTGAGGCGAAGGATCAGTATCAGCGCACGGTGCGCGATGCAAAGCCCGCGCTGAAGAAATTGTCCCGCCAGACAAACAAGGCCTGGAAAAAGGAAGCCTCTGAGGTGCAGGCCAAGCGGAAGATCGAGCGCACTGCATTCAAGATCGCAAGAGTCAACGTCATTGTCTGCCTGCTGATGATCTTCGGCATCGCGATCGGCATGCTCCTGCTGGAACGCCCGACCGTTTCAATGGAGGAAAACCGCACACTGGCAAAAATGCCGTCCTTCTCCGTGGACAGCTACCTGAGCGGACAGTATACCAACGGCGTCGCGGAGTTTTATAACGACACCGTGCCGTTCCGCTCGACCTTCAAGAACCTGACACAGAAATTCCGCAGACATATGGGTCTGAGCAGCGATACCGTCATCATCGGCGCCGCACCGGTCATCCAGAAGGAACCGGAGCAGACCGCGGAGCTGACAGAGCCCGTCACAACCACAACTGCCCCGCAGGATGACCCCGGCATTGAGGTCACGACAACCAAGGCTACTGCAACCGAGCCCGCTGAGGATCCCGGCGAGAATGCAGAGGAGCCGGTACAGGGCGGCGAGATGGGCAATAACGGCATTCTCATTTCCAACAAGCGCGGCATCATGATGTTCGGCGGCTGGGAATCCATGGGTCAGGGCTATGCCGATGCGCTGAACCGTTTTCAGGCGGCACTGCCCGATGTGAAGATGTACAACATGGTCGTTCCGACCGTCTGCTCCTTCTATACGCCCGATGAATTCAAGGACAAGATCGCCAGCGAGAAGGCCAACATTGACTATATCAACAACGCGCTGGAGGGTGTGATCCCGGTTGATTCCTACTCCGCGCTCGAAGCGCACAAGGATGAGGACATCTACCGCCGCACCGATCACCACTGGGGCGCACTCGGCGCATTCTATGCCGCGGAGAAGTTCTCTGCTGTCGCGAGAGTACCGTTTGCACGCATTGAGGAATATGACCGGCATACGCTGGACGGCTATGTCGGCACACTCTACGGCTACTCCAACAGCATCATCCTGAAGGAGAACCCGGAGGTCTTTGACTGGTACGTGCCGAAGGCGCCGTTCAAAACGACCTACTACACCCGCAGCCTGACCAATCCCTTTGAGGGCAGCTTCTTCATCAATGTCGAAAATGTCGCGCCGGTCGGCTGGTACTGCGTCTATATGGGCGGCGATGATCACATCGTCCATGTCGAGACAGAGGTCAACAACGGCCGCAGGCTCGCGGTCATCAAGGACAGCTACGGCAATGCACTGATCCCGTGGCTGACCTCCTCGTTCGAGGATATCCATGTCATTGATATGCGCTATTTCAACATCAATGCCATTCAGTATCTGAAGGAGCAGGGCGTCACGGATGTTCTGTTCTGCATGAACAGCTTCAGCGCCAACAACGCCGACAACTGGAAAAATATCGACCGTATCCGCACACAGTAACCGAAAGGAGATTTCCCATGACCAAGAATGATGCAATGAAAGCACTGACCCCGATCTTCCGCGAGCTGTTTGACGACGACAGCATCGTCCTGCGCGACGACATGACCGCTGCCGACGTGGACGGCTGGGACAGCGTTGAGCACTTCAATCTGATCTCTGAGATCGAGAGCAGATTCAAGATGCGCTTCAAAATGAAGGAGGTCTCCGGCATGAAGAATGTCGGTGAGCTCGCTGAGCTGGTCGCAGAGCGCGGCAAGCTGTAAGACAGAAACAGCCCTGAAAGATCCTGTGTGATCTTTCAGGGCCTTTTTTGTATATGGCATCAATCCGCCGACATCTTTGCAGCGCCGTGACAGGGCGTGCCGCCGGCCTGCAATGCCGCAAGCAGGGCATCGGGAATCCCGCGCGGGCCGCGCACCGACGCGACACCGTAATCGCGAAGCAGCTCCAGCGGAAACTCCTCCGGAGCATAGATTCTCCGGAGCTCGAGCCGCATCACCGTGTCCATATGCAGCCCGCCCTGATCGTAATGATACGGAATACCGACCGCCGTAACCTCGCAGGCAAACCCGACCGCGCCGACCGGCTTGCCCTCGTAGAGATACACCGTATCGCCGGGAATAAACCGCCCGCTCTGCTTCCAGAAGATCCAGCCCTGCGCACGGAGTGTCCTGCCGATGTCCTCATATTTCGGATTGGACGGGACGAGCCAGTCCTTCGGCACGGTGCGCTGTCTGCCGCCGGATTTCGCCGCGACCTGCGCATAGCTTGCCGCGAGCGCCGCTGTCACGCGGTCTGCCGGGACACTGCCGTTCAGCAGGATGCTGACCCAGCTTCCCTTGTTCATATGGTATGCCGGGAAAAATCCCGGCTGCATGCACAGCGATCCGGTCATCATCGGGTCGCATTTTACGTTCATCACATCGGCTGTTCCGGAATCCGGGAGGCCGAGCCTGCTGAGCGGAACCGGCATGATGATCGCATACCACTTGCCGTTCGGGTGGCGCAGTACCGCCGTATTCGGAGAACTGCGGAATAAAAATTCCGGCTCTGACTGATACTGTTCATGCGCATATCTGAGAACCGTGTCCCGATCGGCGCCGTGTTTCTGTTTCATTTTACCCTCCCCTGCGGAAACGCTGAATCCTGTATCGCTGCGCCGGGAAACCACTGATCAAGTGCCTCCGGCGGCACATTACCCTTTCCCCGGGCGGGCTCGGTGCAGCAGCACTGAGATCAGCGAAGCGATCATAAACACCGCCAGATTCACAAGAATCACGCTTGCACCGACACTGGTATCAAACATCAGCGAGAACAGCAGCCCGAGCAAAAAGCATCCGACCGACACGATCACGGACGTCATGACGACCCCGCTGAAGCGCTTGCACAGCCGCATGGCCGTCACTGCCGGGAAGATCATCAGGCTTGAGATCAGCAGCGCGCCCATCATCATCATGCCGAGCACGACCGTAACAGCCGTCAGCACCGCGATCAGCAGATTGTAAAACCGCACGTTCAGGCCGGTCGCACGCGCAAAATTCTCGTCAAATGTCACTGCAAAGATCTTGTCATAAAACAGCAGATAAACCAGCAGCACGCAGATGCTCAGGATCACGCTGAAGATCACGTCACCCTTTGTCATTGCAAGGATGCTGCCGAACATGTAGTGGCTCACATCGGTCATGAGATTCGCCTTTGAGGATGCAAAGATACCGAGCGCAAGCGCAGAGGTCGAGAACAGCGCGATCGCGGTATCACCGCCGAGGCGGCTGCTCTCAGAGAGCCTGAGCAGGATATATGCTGCCGCGATGACAACCGGGATCGTCACCTGCATCGGCGCCCAGCCCATTGCAACGGCAATGCAGAGCGTGCCGTAGCCGACATGCGAGAGGCCGTCGCCGATCATCGAGCAGCGCTTCAGCACAAGGCTCACACCGAGCAGGCTCGCACACAGACTGACCGCAACGCCCGCGATCAGCGCAGGCAGAAGGATCGCCGAGACAAATTCCGGCGTGAGAATCGCAGAAAGATCGTTCATGTCTCCGCCTCCCTTTCGCCGCCGTCGGCTTGCACGGGAAGATGCGCATGGCCGTGATCACAGTTGGAGCAGTGCTCCTGTGTGACGCTTTCGCCGAGGAAGCGCCGTCCGACCTCGCTTTTCTCATAATCGGCACAGCTCCCGAAGAAGCTCTCATGCTTTCCGATATGCAGGATCGTTTTTGCATGCCGCACTGCGCATTCGACATCGTGCGTGACCATAATGATTGTGATGCCGTGCTCCTCATGGATATGCCGCAAAATCGCATACAGCTCTGTCGCGACCAGCGGATCAAGACCGGTCAGCGGCTCATCGAGCAGCAGGAGCTTTTGTGTCGCGCAGAGTGCCCGTGCCAGCAGGACACGCTGCTGCTGACCGCCGGAAAGCTCCCGGTAGCAGCGGTCGGCAAGCGCCGTGATATTGAGACATTCCATCTGCTCGGCGGCTCTGGCCTTGTCCGCTTTGGTATAAAACGGATGAATGAGCCTGCGGTTCAGGCAGCCCGAGAGCACGACCTCCCGCACCGATGCCGGAAAGCTCCGCTGAATCTGGCTCTGCTGCGGCAGATAGCCGATCTCATTGCGCTTCAGGCCGTCACCGTAGGTCAGCGTCCCGGCATCGACTGACTTCAGTCCGAGCAGACATTTCATCAGCGTGCTTTTGCCCGAGCCGTTTTCGCCGACAATGCACAGATAATCGCCCTTCTCAACGGTAAAGCTCAGATGCTCCTGCACCGTCAGCGCCTCATACCGCAGGGTAATGTCTTGACAGGTAATATATGCCATATCAGCTCAGCGCCTCCCTGATCGCGGCAAGATTCTCATGCATGATCTCCTGATAATGCTTTCTGTTGTGGAAATCCTCCTTGGAGACATTGTTGCAGGATTGCAGCATAACGGCCTTGGCGCCGGTCGCCTTGCAGACGGCATCGGAGATCTTCTGCGACGAATTTTCGAGATAGAACACCGTCTTTATATGCTCGTCCCTGACCTTTTGAATGAGGAAGGAGAGCGTTGCGGCGGAGGCATCGGTATCGCTGCTGCACCCGGAAAACGCCGCGTAATAGTCCCAGCCGTAGGCGGCGGTGAGATAGCGGAACGGGAAGCGGTCCGCGAAAACCAGTGTATGCTTCGGGCAGTTTTCGCTGATATCCCGCGCCTCTGCATCCAGTGCGAGCAGCTCATCGTGAATCTCCGCGCAGGCCTTGTCGCATTTCTCCGCGTCATCGGGACACAGCTCCTTAAACTGCGCATTGATCGCTTTCAGCATCGCGTCCGCATTGAGCGGTGCTGTCCAGATATGCTCGTCGATCTCTGCTTCGCCGTGTGCATGGTCTTCTTCATGCTCCGGCTCCATGCCCTCGACCTCCTCCTCATTCAGCAGCGAAACACAGTCGAACATGCGGAGATTCCGCTTGCCGCTGCGTGAGCTGTCGGTGAGCTTTTCCGCCCACTGCTCCGAGGTGCCGCCGATATAGATGAACAGATCACAGCTCTGGATCGCGGACACATCGGCCGGAGAGGGCTCATAGGCGTGACTTTCGCCGCCCGGAGAGAGCAGCAGCGTAACGCCGCAGGGAATCCCGGTTTTCTCTGCCATTTGCAGCGCGAGATCGTAGGTCGCATAGACCGTCGTGACGATCTTCAGCTTGCCGTCATCGTCCGCACTGCCGCATCCGCTGAGCAGCCCGAGCAGACCGGTACAGAGCAGCAGAGCCGCTCCGGCCGCTTTGAGCCGATTCAAAATTCTGTGTTTCATATGAGATCTTCCATTTCTTCTGTTTGATTTTCTTCTTCGTGCGGCGCCTCCGGAACGGTCTGTACCGCTGCGGGCTGCTCTGCATCATTCTGCACCGGCATGGGTCTGGAATACTGCTCCTCGACATGCAGATGCACCGCATGGAAATGCGGATATCCCGGCTGACCTCTCAGCCGGTTGTCTGCGGAATCCCGTATGACCACTGCGACCCAGTTGATGATGACCAGCGGGATATACACCCATGAAGCGGCGAGCAGGCAGCAGGAGATGACCGCGCTTTTGACCAGATCCCGCCGTATGACTGCCAGCAGGATGACGCCGATGACATGCACAAAAATCAAAAAGTACGTAACTGCGGTGAACGACAGAATCGGCATCGGATATCTGTGCCGGTGTGTGCCGATCGCAAGCGCAGCCGTCATAATGAGATTGGTAAAACCGTACAGATCCTCGATCTGACTGATATGGCGCTTATAGTCGATGCGGTTCTGTTCAGCCTGTGCATTGTAGGCCTGCACCTCAGCCGCAGCCTGCGCGGCCTGTTCCGGCGTGACATTCAGCGTACCGCTTTGGATATGTTCATCAGTCAGGATCATCGGGCATTCTCCTTTTTTGTGTGCAGGCCTTGCAGAGCCCGTAGAAGGTCGTGCGGGCAGGGTCGATCGTAAAGCCGTGATCGCTTCTGACATGCTCTGTGATGCCGGAGAGATGCTCACAGTCAAGATGGATGAGCACGCCGCAGCAGATGCATTTGAGATGAAAATGCGAATGACAGGTTCCGGCTTTGGCCTCCGAACCGCCGTACTGCCAGCAGGCACTGCCGCGGTCATCGAGCGAATAGCGCCGGACAAGCCCCTGAGATTCGAGGCGTTCGAGCTGACGGTAGACGGTCGCAGCGCCGACGGGGGTTCCCTGATCGTTCAGCGCCTGCATCAGTTCTCCCGCAGTGACATGCCGTTCTGCATGTGTTTCGAGATATGCAAGAACCTGTGCTTTTTGTTTTGTCTGATATTCACCCTTCCGGTTGCCCTGCATGGAAGCGCCCTCCTCAAAATGAAAATGATAACCAATATCATATTATATCATATTTGCCGCGATTTGTCAACCCATTCGCTGTGCAGGAGCGGCAACAGGCAGTGCCCGCGGAGTGGCCGACCGGGGATTATTTCATACGCTTCCGGCGATGTCAACCAAAGTTTTTGGTCGAGCTTTTTTCAAAAAGCTCGCGGG
>CAMNJD010000455.1 GCA_946540705.1 uncultured Ruminococcus sp.
TAAGAGAGGGGAGAGAATGAGCGACCGCAGGGAGCGATCTTTCCCCTCTCTTGTGGTTCTCTCTCAGAAATTGCGCCCCGCGCCCAGTGATAATAAACGATAGAACAAAGGATACAGAGAGAATGACAAATACCCCAACCTCTTTGTAAATGCAAAAATGAAAATGATAATCATTTCAAGATTTCAAGATTTCAAGGTTTCAAACCGATTTTACTTGACTATCAGAGAGAATTCATGTATAATAATATAAATAGAAGATACATAGGCAGAACATATGTTTTGAAAAGGCAGGTGTATCAACATGAACCGTCCCCCAATCCCCTATCCGCATATGCTCCACGGCTGCGATTATAACCCGGAGCAATGGCTGAACCGCCCCGATATCCTCCGGCAGGATATCGAACAGATGAAAGAGGCACGCATCAACTGTGTCTCGGTCGGTATTTTTGCATGGACAGCGCTGGAACCCGCCGAGGGTGACTATCATCTGGACTGGCTGGCTGAGATCATCGACAATCTCTATGCGAACGGCATCTATACCGTTCTCGCAACGCCCTCCGGCGCGAAGCCCGCGTGGATGGCGCACAAATATCCGGAGATCCGCCGGGTCAGCGCGGAGCGTGTCCGCGATTTGCAGGGCGGCCGGCATAATCACTGCTACACCTCCCCTGTCTACCGCGAAAAGACCCGCGCAATCAACGAACAGCTCGCGAAACGGTTTGCGCATCATCCCGGCGTCATTCTCTGGCATGTGAGCAACGAAATTCAGGGAGAGTGTCACTGCCCGCTTTGTCAGGATGCATTCCGGAACTGGCTGAAGGCGCGCTACGGTACGCTTGATGCGCTGAATCAGGCGTGGTGGACGGCATTCTGGTCGCATACCTATACCGCATGGGAGCAGATCGAATCCCCCTCCCCGATCGGCGAAACAAACGTTCACGGCCTGAACCTCGACTGGAAGCGCTTCTGTACGGCGCAGACCCGCAGCTTCTTTGAGAATGAGATCGCGCCGCTGAAAGCCGAAAATCCCGAGATTCCCGTCACCATGAACCTCATGGGCTTCTATGACGGCATCAACTACTGGGAAATGGCGAAGTCCCTCGATGTTGTGTCGTGGGACAGCTACCCGACATGGCACTCCAATCAGGACGGCGACGAAACCTACAATGCGTTCTGGGCAGATGCGTTTTCCGACATCTGCCGTTCGATGCTCGGCAAGCCGTTCCTGCTCATGGAAAATACCCCCTCGCAGACCAACTGGCACGGTGTCTGCCGCCCGAAAACATGGGGCTTCCACCGACTGACCGCGATCGACAACCTCGCACACGGCGCCGACAGCATCCAGTATTTCCAGTGGCGCCAGAGCCGGGGCTGCTCCGAGAAATTCCACGGCGCAGTCATGACCCACGCCAACCGCACGGATACCCGTGTCTTTCAGGAGGTGCGCGGCGTCGGCGGGATGCTCGAAAAGCTCGACCGCCTGCGGGGTGCAAGAACCGAATCCAAGGTCGCACTGCTCTACGATATCGAGAGCCACTGGGCGGTCAATGACGCAAAAGGGCCGCGCAATGAGGGCATCGGCGACAATGATCTGATGCTCCGGTTCTATCTGCAATTCTGGAAGGCCGGCATCCCGGTCGATATTCTCAATCCGGAGCAGGATTATTCCGGCTATACGCTGGTCTGCGCACCGATGCTGTATATGCTCTCCGGGGCAGCCGCAGAGCGCCTGCTGAGCTATGTCAAATCCGGCGGAACGCTCGTCATGACCATGCATTCGGGCATAGTCGATGAACATGATCTCTGCTATCTGGGCGATACGCCTGCCTGCGGACTGGCGGAGGCGGCGGGCATCCGTTTCCTTGAAATCGACCCGCTGTACGACGGGCAGTATGAAACGGTGCAGATCGTGAAGGCGCCGTTCCCGCTTGCGGAAAGCTACCGCTGTGAGCGGCTCTGCGGACGCGCTGCGGCAGAGGGCGCGGAGGTGCTCGGTGTCTATGAGACTGACAATCCCTGCATGCCGGACAATATCCCCTGTCTCACCCGCCGTGCATTCGGACGCGGCATGATCTACTATACCGGCGCGTTCATGGAGGATCGGTTCTACTCCGATTTTCTGCTGTCTCTGGCGGAAAAGCTGGAGATCGCTCCGGCACTCGACACGACCCTCCCGCACGGTGTCGTGACGGCATCGCGCCGTGCAAAGGACGGCACCGAGTTTTTCTTTGTGATGAACTGGACACGCGAACAGAAGGCCGTGAACCTGCCGTTTGCACTGAAGGATTATGAGAGCGGCAAGGTCTATCAGAGCAAGCTGCCGCTCGCACCCTACGGGGCGAAAATTCTGATCCGAACGCTCTGATACGGGGGAATCCCGCGAAAACAAACGGAATGGAGGATATCAGGACATGATCACCTATATCGAATCCGCAAGACAATTTCATCTGAATACCGCACACACCAGCTATGTACTCGCAGTTGCCGACGAGGGCTATCTGGCACATGTCTACTGGGGGCCCAAGCTCGAGCCGCAGGATCTCACTGACCTGCTCCGGCTGGATGAGCCGCCCTTTGTCCCCTCTGCAAACAACCGCGAGCGTGCCAGCTTTCTCGATACCACGCCGTTTGAATATCCCTGCGGCTTTACCGGCGACTACCGCGAGCATGCCTTCGGCATCGAAACGACCGGCGGCTTCCGCGCCTGTGACCTGCGCTATGTCCGCTTCCGTATTTTCAGCGGCAAGCAGGATCCGGAGGGGCTGCCGCATACGGTCGGCGAGGGCGCGGAAACGCTGATGATCACCATGACCGATGCACCGACCGGCATCACCGTTCTGCTGTATTACACGATCTACCGCGATTCGGATGCGGTCATCCGGCGCGTGGCCGTCCGCAATGACGGCGAAAAGCCTGTGCTGCTGAACCGCGTGCTCTCAGCCTCCGTCGATCTCGACGACGACCGCTTTGAGATGATCTCGCTCTACGGCTCGTGGGCGCGGGAGCGTCAGCTTGACCGTCAGCCCCTGCGGCACGGAAAACAGCGCATTGACAGCCTGCGCGGGGAATCCTCGCACCAGTACAGCCCGTTTTTTGCACTGGTCAATCCGCAGACGACCGAGGAAAGCGGCAATGCCTACGGCTTTACGCTGATCTATTCGGGCAATTTTATGCTTCAGGCGGAGCTCACGCAGCATTGCCAGACCAGAGCCCAGATCGGCATTCAGCCGGAGGATTTTGTCTGGGAGCTGCGCCCCGGCGCGTATTTCGATTCGCCGGAGGCTGTGATGGTCTACAGTGCAGAGGGGCTCGGGGGCATGTCCCGCACCTTCCACAAGCTGTTTTACAATCACCTGATCCGCAGCAAGTGGCGCGATCAGGAGCGCCCGGTCCTCATCAATAACTGGGAAGCAACCTATTTCAACTTTGATCTTGCCAAATTGCAGGGCATTGCGCAGGAGGCCGCCCGCCTCGGCATTGAGCTCTTTGTGCTGGATGACGGCTGGTTCGGCAGACGCGACAGCGATAACTGCTCGCTCGGCGACTGGATCCCCGATCAGCGGAAGCTCCCCGGCGGCCTGAAGCCCCTGACCGATACCGTCACCGGCCTTGGCATGAAGTTCGGGCTGTGGTTTGAGCCGGAGATGATCTCGCCGGACAGCGACCTGTTCCGTGCGCATCCGGATTACGCGATCCAGATTCCCGGCCGCCCGCTGACGCAGTCCCGCGCACAGTATGTGCTGGACTACAGCCGCGAGGAGGTGCGCGAGGCGGTCTGGGCGCAGATGCAGGCCGTGCTCGATTCCGTTCCTGTCTCGTATATCAAGTGGGATATGAACCGGCAGATCACGGAGCCCGGCTCGGCCATGCTGCCGCCGCACCGCCAGAAGGAGCTCTGGCACCGCTATGTGCTCGGTGTATATGCGCTGATGGAGCGGCTCGTCACCGAATATCCCGATATTCTGCTCGAAACCTGTTCCGGCGGCGGCGCCCGCTTTGATGCGGGAATGCTCTACTATTCGCCGCAGATCTGGAGCAGCGACAATACCGACGCCAGAGAGCGGCTGCGCATTCAGTACGGCGCCTCGATGTTCATGCCGCCGTCTGCGATGGGCGCGCATGTCAGCGTGTGCCCGAATCATGCGACCGGCCGCGATACCCCCTTTGAGACACGCGCCCATGTCGCGATGAACGGCACCTTTGGCTATGAGCTGGACGTCACGCAGCTTACCGATGAGGAAAAGGCACAGATCCCCGAGCAGATCCGCCGGTATCACAGCATCAGCGGGCTTGTCCGCGAGGGTGCGCTCTACCGCCTCGGCGACCCGTACCGGCTGAGCGCCTGCGCTGCACAGACCCATTCCGGCTGGGATGCGTGGATGTATGTTTCTGAGCAAAAGGACAGGGCGCTGCTGACCTATGTGCAGATCACCGCAGAGGCGAATATGCGCTCACGGCGGGTTGTCCTTTCGGGACTTGACGAAAATGCAGTCTACCATTATAATATAGACGGAACGGATTATCAGAAAACCGGTGCATATCTGATGCACTGCGGCGTGCTGTTCCGCAATCTCTGGGGCGATATGCAGAGCGAACAGGTGCTGTTCACGGCCGTCACAGAATAAAAGCAGCACCGCACAAAGCCCGTCTGACGGCTTGGCGGCGGTGCAGAAACCCGATCACGGGCAACAAACAGAAAATCGCCCGGATTTCGACAGAAACCGGCGCAGATGCGTCAGTTTCACATAACACGGAGGCAACATAACAACATTGACAAATCCAAAACGAAAACTCAAGATCACACTGATCGCGTGGGCAATCCTGATCGCTCTGGGTATCGTGCTTGCTCTGCTTTTTCAGAACGGCGTGCTTTGGTTCAATATGCCCTCGAAGCGGAAATATCCCGTGCGCGGCGTCGATGCCTCGCATTATCAGGGGCAGATCAACTGGAACACGATCGCGCAGCAGGACATCACCTTCGCTTTCCTGAAGGCAACCGAGGGCTCCGGCACGGTCGATGACTGCTTTCAGGAAAACTGGAAGAATGCCCGTGCTGCCGGACTGTATGTCGGCGCATACCATTTCTTCAGCTTCGACAGTTCCGCTTCGACACAGGCCGATAATTTCTGCGGGACCGTGCCGGTCGAGGAGGATGCGCTCCCGCCTGTGATCGACCTGGAATATTACCGCAGGGAGAATCTCCCGGACGCAAATGCTGTGCGCGAGAGCCTGCGGGTGCTCGTGACGCGCCTGCGCAATACCTACGGCAAAACGCCGATCATCTACACGACGAATGCCTGCCGGGAGAAATACCTGAAGGACGCGGACTTCACCTACACGCTCTGGATCCGCAGCATTTTTGACAGTCCGCCGGACGGTCTGACGCCGGAATGGACATTCTGGCAGTATAACCCGCACGGCGTGCTGGACGGCTATCACGGTGAAGAATCGTGCATCGACCTCAATGTCTACCGCGGCAGCATGGAGGAATTCCGCGCATTTGCGAAGAAACGCATTACCGATGACGAATGAGTACAGAACAGGGAAAGGAGGCCGTTCACCGCTATGCGTGTGATAACCGGAACCGCCAGAGGGCGCAGACTGATGACGCCCGAGGGGCTTGATACCAGACCGACGACCGATAAGGTCAAGGAGGCGGTCTGCTCCTCGCTCCAATTCGACTTCCCCGGCGCGTCCGTGCTGGATCTGTTTGCAGGCAGCGGACAAATGGGCATCGAGGCACTGAGCAGAGGCGCGGCACATGCCGTCTTTACCGACAGCGACAAGCGCGCACTGGGCTGCATCCGGCAGAATGTCCGGAACTGCGGCTTCTCGGAGATCGCTGAGATCATGCAGAGCGATGCGCTGAGCTACCTTCAGCGGACAAGCCTGCGCTTTGATATCGCATTTCTCGACCCGCCCTACCGCAAGGGGATCTTACAGGCCGTTTTGCCGGTTCTTGCCGAAAAAATGCAGAAAAACGGCGTGATTGTCTGCGAACATGAGCCGGAATGCAATTTACCGCAAACAATTCTTGATTTCCACTTGCAAAAGCAGAAGAAATATGGTAAAATAGTAATAAGTATGTATCGGCAGGAACCGGAGGAATAACCGACCGTCCTGTCCGTGCGGAAACCAGACAGCAGAAAGGATCGTTTTTATGCCGGATAATAAACAGCGCCGCGTTGCGGTATGCCCGGGCAGCTTTGACCCGGTGACCTTCGGGCATCTTGATATCATCAGCAGAGCCTCAAAGCTCTTTGATAAGGTCATTGTGCTGGTCTCCGCGAATCTCGAAAAGCATCCGTCCTTTACCCTCACCGAGCGGCTTCTGATGATCGAAAAGGTCACAAAGCATTTTCATAATATCGTCATTGATATTCTGGAGGATGAGCTGCTCGCGGATTATGTCCGCAGAGTCAATGCCGACGCAATCGTCAAGGGTCTGCGTGCAGTGACGGACTTTGAATATGAATTTCAGATGGCGCTGGGAAACCGCAAGCTCTGCCCCGAGGCGGAAACGGTCTTCCTGACGACCGCCGCTGAAAATATGTACCTCAGCTCCAGCATCGTAAAGCAGATCGCCGCGCTCGGCGGTGATATCTCCAGCTTCGTGCCGGCCGAGATCGAGCCGGTCATCAGGGAGCGGCTTCGCAGAAAGACTGAAAAGCCCGCCGTCGGTGCAGCGGAAACCAGAAAGCTGATTCAAGAGGTGCAGCAATTTGCCAATTCAATCGGAAAGGATGAAACATAAATGAGCGTATTTGATGTACTCGATGAAATGGATGACCTGCTTGACAATGCCAAAGCATTTCCGCTTGCCGCGCATAAGATCGTCATTGACGGCGACCGCCTGCGGGAGCTGGTCAACGACATCCGCCTTGCGATGCCCAAGGAGATGAAGCGTGCCCAGACGATCGACTATGACTGCGACCGCATCATGAAGGAAGCACAGTCAAACGCGGAAAGCATCATCCGCGGCGCAGAGGAGCGCGCAAAAACGCTTGTCTCGGAGGATACCATTACCGAGGAGGCCAAGAAGCGTGCGCATGAGATCCTCGCAAAAACAAAGTCAAAGTGTGAGGACACCAAGGACGCGACCGCTGCCTATGTGCTGCAATCGCTGACCGCGACCGAAGCAAGACTCAATGAGCTGCTCAATGAGATTCGCCGGGAGCGGGGAAATTGGGAAAAATAAACGCAAAGCGCGAATACAGGCTTCTGACGCTGCTGTTTCTGCTCCTGACGTTGCTGTGGATGTACATCATCTACCGGTTTTCCGCCGCTGATGCCGCGGATTCAGGGGCTATGAGCGGAAAGCTGCTGAAAAAGGTGCTTGCACTGGTCGTGCCGGGCTGGGACAGGAAAACCGTTCAGGAACAGCGGCTTGTCATCGGCAAGGTACACAAGCTGTTCCGGAAATGCGGCCATTTTTCGGAATATCTGGTGCTGGGGTTCTTTCTGTCCGTGACAATGGCGCTGCTTATGCCGCTGCTCCCGAAGAAAATGCGGAGGCTGCAAAGGCATCATCCGTTTGTCAGCGTCATCGTACCGGCAGCTCTGGCGTTTCTCTACGCCTGCTCGGATGAGTTCCATCAGCGGTTTGTCGCAGGGAGAAGCGGAGAGTTCCGTGATGTGATGATCGACTTTTCCGGCGCATGCATCGGAATCCTGATCGCACTGCCGATCTGCCGGTATATCCGGCGCAAACAGGACGAGCGCCGCCGCAAGATCCTCGAAAAACGGCGCAGACACAGAAAAAATTACCCTGTTCCCGCCGGGAGCCGGGTGCGTGAGAAATGAAGGATCCCCGTATACTCAGCGATGAGTGTACGGGGATCCTTTTGATTGATCCGGCAATGCAAAAAAATTAGAAAAGTATGAATTTTTTTTTGAGATTTTGTGTGAGGATGAGGGGCGCAGCTCCGTATTAGATAGTGGAGGAGGTTCCCCTGCTTTGCGTTTATCGCTTTACTGCGGTATGTTTTCCGGCAGGATTTGCAGTTCTTTCGGGAATTTTGTCAGGTTGACTGCGGCTTTCCCGGAAATCACCAGCATATCCTCGATCCGGACGCCGAACTTTCCCGGCATGTAAATTCCGGGCTCGTCAGTCATGACAATTCCGTCACAAAGGACATCCTCACAGCGCGGTGCCGCAACCGGCATTTCGTGGATCTCCAAGCCGACCGAGTGACCGAGCGCGTGGGTGAAGCAGTCTCCGTAGCCGGCATCTTCAATGACCTTTGCAGCGGCAAAATGCAATTCGTTGCAGAGCCGTCCGGCAGATGCCGCCTCCTGTGCAGCCTTCTGCGCGGAGAGCACAGTTTCATAGACTTTCCGCATTTCGCCCGTTGCGCTGCCGTAAGCGACCGTTCGGGTCATGTCGGAGTGATATCCGTGATAGACCGCACCGAAATCGGCAAGTACGAAGTCCCCGCTCCGGAGCTTTCGGTCTCCCGGTACACCGTGCGGACGGCTGGTGCTCTCGCCGAAAAGCAGGATCGTATCAAAGGAAGGCTTCTCGCTGCCAAGCAGTGCCATGTAATAATTCAGGCGCGCAGCCGCTTCCCGCTCGGTCATGCCGGTGTAAAGCTCGGGCAGCAGACGCGCAAGTGCCTGTTCGGCGATGCGCTGTGCAGTAACGATATCAGCAATCTCCTCCTCGGATTTGCGGGCGCGGAGTGCAAGGATCGACCGGCCGATCGGATGAAAGCTGCACGGCAGCTTTTCGCGGATAAACGCGAACTGATCGACTGTCAGGACATCGTCCTCGTACATCAGCTCCTTGACCTCGTATTCTTCCAGCAGTGCGCGGAGATAATCGTACAGGCCGGAGGTGTTGGTTCGGGTGACAACCCGGAAGCCGCGCGGACAAAGCTCGGCCTCGGCGGCCTCGGTATAGCGGCCGTCCGTTACAAAGACCGCAGAGCCGTCCGCGAGCACGAGGCATTGTCCCTCCAGTGCAGTTGCCTTCAGCGCGTACATCAGATTGACCTCACCGGTCAGCAGCATCGCATCAGCTTTGGCGCTGCGTATGATCTCTGCCAGAGCGGCGATTCTGTTCATGTGGATCCCGTCCTTTCATATCAGGTTCTGTTCCAGTGTATCATAAACGGCGGGATTTGTCAAGCAGCGGTTTGGCTGCGATCGGATTGACGGAGGTTGAATAAAATGTTAAACTATCACAATATATAGTGCAAAAGTGGTTCCGGAACGGAAGATGATGCGTTACAATTCCCTGCTGCGATATTGTAATGTGCGTTATACAGGGGGGAGCAGATATGCACTCCCCTGCCGCCGGAAAACGGTTTTCCCGCCGTACAAGCGGGCTAAAAATATACAGGGAGTAGTATTCCTTAAAGGTCAATGCACACTCCCCCGCTAGGAATAAAAATTGGCCGCTCAGGCGGAAAATTATCAAAAATTTGAGTTTGGGAATCGATTTTGCCCTTTGCGTTAAGGCTGATTCGTCAAAGTGTGCAAAACAAGGACGTCTGTATTGTACCAAATGTAGAAAATGAGGAAATCTGTCAAATAGTACGGAAAAACGCTTGACTTTTTCTTTAATTTTGATATAATTATAAAATAAGCAGGGTATACCCGGGGACGCCGGGATTAGATTCTGCCTAAAGAAAGGAAGTAGGGAATGATGGGTAAATATTTGACAAAAGGGCCGGCGCCGTAAGACACCGGGCAGATAATCCCCCTGCATGCAGATCGGATGCGGCTGCGGGGGCGGACCGCTTTGAGCGGGAGGCATCCGCTTCTAAGTTATCAGCAAGCTTTCCGTGCGGCTGGGCCGAGGACTGTTGCAGTATACTATTATATACATATAATGTACCAGGTATAATGTGTACTGAAACGTGTACCGATCGGCAGTGTGTGCCGGCTGTGCAAAAGTAGCTGAGGAAATGATATTCCGAAAAAATTTGACAGAAAGGAAGGTGCTTTTATGAGCAAAGGTTGGGGAAAACGCTTTGCAAGCGGCATGCTCGCTGCGGCAACGGCGTTCTCTTATCTGCTGCCGTTCAGTGCGATTGATGCGGCTGCCGCGGAGTATGACAGTATGCGCGTGTCATTCAATGTTTTCGACAGTAACAAAGAGCGTTCTTATATTCAAAACGGAACGGACTTGAATTACTACATGCTTGCTACGCTGAAGGATGACAACGGCGAAGCTGCATGGGCGTTGAAGAAAATCACGCCTGACAAAGGCAACAAGGAGCCGATAACTAACTCCTATTGGGATAACAACCTTGGTCAGATGGTTACTGAAGTCGTAGGCTACAAGTATTATGAAGAAGAAGTCACGTTTGATGAGTTCTATCTGACGGGCGAGACCGGCTCTGACACGACGAGTATTGCTGCAACCACGAAGATTGATCCAACACCGGACAGCGCTTCAAATTGGCAAGTGCGTGTGTATAGCAGCAGCAAGGACAACATCAAAACTTATGCTGACCTGATGAATGCGAAAGACGCCGGCGTAGCGACGGACGATCATCCGCTGATGTATCGTTACCTGAAGGATGGTGAAGAAGACTGGGATCCTCCGCAGATCGACGGAAATCTTTACAATGTTAATCTGCTTCAGCATACATTCAATTATGTTTTGAATGTAGTTGTTGAGGATGATGTTACGTTTCCTGAGGGGTTTGATATCTACGCTGTTCTGACAGCAGACCATCTGACGACTCAGGATACTTATTTCCTCGTTAAACTGACGAAGGATGCATCCGGTTCATACACTGTTCAGGATGTCACAGAGTCCCACTGGGTGACGAATAACGGTACAAGTTCAGCGGGAAGAGCTGGCGGAAGCGAAGCGTTTGATATCGCGTTTTGCCAGGCAAAGGCCGGCACAGGACTTGGAGATGTTATCAAGTTTGATCAAAATAGCACAGTCAAAATTTTGAGCGAACAGTCTAAGGCTGGTATCACGTATATTGCAAGTCCCCTTGTGCGAACAGATGAGGACGACAATACGTCGACACTGTCTCAAACGATCACGCTGAAGAAAGCGGATCCGACCGGTGGAAAGAAGTATGATGCGGCGTCGATTCTTGGCGATTCCATTGATCTTGGTGTGCTTGCGAATGTGTGGAAACGCGAGGACCATTCGCAGACTTCTTTTGCTGTGAATCGGTATGATGTCACAAACTCTGGCGCAAAAGTTGAGCCGAATGAGAATTTTGACCAAAAAACTAGTTCTTTGGAAGAATCGGATGCCGGCAGAGTGATTGTCGCATATATGGGTGAGGTCGGTTCGGATCCGACAACCGATTTTACAGTGTATAATGCGGATAATCCTGCTGTTAGCAATGATAATCAATCAGTCAGAATCGGTGGAACCGGAAAGCTGACAGTTATCACGGATGAATTCTATTCCAATGATGATTCAACACGTAATAACAGTCTTATTACCATGGATACCCGGTATAGTTCTGAACAGATTAACAGCATGTTCATTGAGCCTGCAATCGCACGAGTTCAGTATATATCGGATGACTTGGCGGCTCAGCCGGCAAATACTTCAATTATTGCTTTAGGAAATGGTAAATACGAAGTAGATACAACCGGTTTTGATGACAATGCAACGATTTATGTTGATGCTGATTCGATAGCGGATGGCTTTTCGTCTGGTGGAGTTGAGTTTAAAAAGAAATTCGGTCAGACAATCGTAATGAACTACAAAACGTCATCATCTGTAAGTATTAATACATGTAAAGTAACAACAGTTGGTGAAGACGGAAAGGAAATTAACTCAATCTCCTCGGATAATGGCGACTATGCGATATCCAATGATTACATGAACGAGAAGATCGTATGGAATATCAATAAGGCGAAAGAGATTACGCTTGATACAGCCAGCGGTATTTTCTTGGTTCGTGATCCGAAATCTAAGACAAATGAAAAATCTGGCTATTGTCAGGGATGGATGCATACTGCCGGCTACTTCAGGAATGGGGCTGAGTGGCATAATCGCTACTACAAGAACGCGAGCGGCGGTACAGTATTCATCAGCAAGGCAGACATCACCGGCGATAAGGAAATCCCGGGTGCGAAGATCAGATTGCTGAACGATGCACTCACTGCAGAACAGTGGAGAGGGATCGCAGCACTGACAGCCAACCAGTCCGCAGGACTTACCCCGCTGGACAATGGCGTAGAGTGGACCTCTGACGGCGCACCGTTGGTGATCTACGGCCTCCCGGACGGCAACTACACCCTTTCTGAAACGGGTGACGATTTCCAGTACGGGAACAAGACATATCATGTCATTGACAGTACAGTTTCGTTTGACATCGTGAACGGTAAGCTGGATACAGAGAGCATTACCGGCGCGTCGGAGTCAACCAATGATCTTGCGGAGGAAGGCTACTACTATTATGATAGTAAGCTCCGCACCTTCAAGGTCTGCGATGCATACAGCTTAGATGGCTTTGAAGTAAGAAAGGTTGAGAAAGACGACCCGAATAATACGATTGAGGAAAGTAATCCGGCGACATTTATACTTCTCAGAAAGAAGACCGAAGGCACTCAGATCTCATTCGATAATCTGAAGATCAACGGGCAGACACCTGCTGAGGATGCAATCCAGGATGGCTCAATTGATGTGACAGATAGGTGGGGTAATGTAATTTCTTCTACTCCGACTGAAGAAGTAACATTGACAAGCAATTGCTTCAGCATTGAGGGTTTGGATGATACAGGCACGGACGATTATTATTACCTGTATGAAAGCGAACCGCCTGCGGGTTACGTCAGAATGTCAAATCCGGCGCTTCGTGTTGCGCTTGAGGTGAAAGACGGAAAGATCACGAACTTCATCCCGGCTACCTATCTATATGGAATTGAAACAGGCCGGGAAAATCAGCGTAAGATCAGAAATGCGGTAACCCTGAGAGAAGACGGCATGCTGATCGCTCTCAAGAATGAGGTTGCTACAGACCTGAGTATCCAGCTTGACAAATTTGATCTGACAGAAAAGAATCAGCGCCTGGAAGGTGCAACCTTTACGCTGACACCGAATGATGATGAAGCTTTGTTTGATGTTGAAAAGGTCGTTGCACAAGAGGAAAATGTGCCTGCGACACAACCCGCACAGTCTGAAACGGAGCTGACATTCACCACACAGGGAAAAGGCGTAATCACGATCAAAGGTCTGAAATCAGGAAGCTACACCCTTTCTGAGGTCACGCCTCCCGGCGATTACAGCAAGATCAAGGGCGATCTTGTGATCACAGTCGGCGTAACCATGGTAAGTCAGTGGAACGGTACTAGAGTCAAGACAAGTACGATTTCAACTGATGATGAGAGTACTGCGAATACGTCTGATGAGACAGGCAGAGGTTACTATACTGTAGTCGATAATGCTGTTGGACTGGATGGGAAATATCCCGAGGACAGCATGAACAAGATCGTAGTCTATGATGGCGTGGAGCATGAAGTCAATGTCAAGAAGACAGATATTACAGGCGAACAGGAGCTTGCCGGAGCGGAGCTTTCTGTATTAAAGCTGGCTTCAAACGGTATTGATGAAATTCTCCTTGAACAATGGACTTCTACCGGCGATGAGAAACCGTATACGTTCACTCTGCCCGCCGGTAAAGGGTATATCCTGAGAGAAACCACGTCCCCCGATGGCTATAAGCTGATCACTACTGATATTATTTTCAGTGTTGCTGATGACGGTAAGGTCAGTTCAACTACTGACTGTATGACAACAACTGAGGATGGAACGGAAATTATCCTTGTAAAAGATGCCCCGTCTGAAGTGAACATCAGCAAGCGTGACATTGAAGCAGAGGGACATCCGACAGTTGAAGGTGCTACGATCGAGATTGAACTGCTTGAATCCACCAAAACGCAGGACGCTAAGTTGGCCGAAGTGGTTGATGGTAACAAAATCACTAAGGTAACGATTGCAAATGCGCTGGAACGCAGTGAAGACGTTACAGAAAGCAAAGTCACCTTCAAGACCACTACAACAGATGTTGTGATTAAAGGACTCCCGGATGGTATTTACTCCATGAAGGAGTCTGGAGACACTACATTCAAAGTCGGTGATCGGACATATACCATTTTGAGATCAACGGTATATTTCGAAGTGACAAATGGACATGTCAAGAGAGTCTCAACAACACAGGATGCTGAAACAACCGATATTCCTGTGCTGGAAGATGATTCTACGGAACCGGGCTACTATACCGATGCGAACAATACACTGATTGTCGCTGATGGAACAGCAACTGAGGAAAAAACCGGCAATCTGAAGATCACGAAGACGATCGACGGAGCAAACGTGACGGAAGATGATCTGACGAATCTGAAGTTCACGGTGGAGACACCGGATCATCAGTATCTGAAGGCA
>CAMNJD010000456.1 GCA_946540705.1 uncultured Ruminococcus sp.
GACCCGCGAGCTTTTTGAAAAAAGCTCGACCAAAAACTTTGGTTGACATCGCCGGAAGCGTATGAAATAATCCCCGGTCGGCCACTCCGATTTTGGAATAATACTTGCTTTTTCTGCGCAATTCTGCTATAATAGATATGATACACTGCGGTGATTGTACACTTTTGCATCCGGCCGCAGAAATCCAACGAAAAGGAGTACCTGAATATGGACGATCAGAGCAGTCTGGAGAAACAGCTCCTCGGCGAAATGACATATGATGACCCGAGAAAAAATGCACCGAAGCCCGCCGGCGGCATCGACCCCCGCCTCGCTGATGCAGCACCCGTTTTGCTCGAGGAGGAGCCTGTCTATCAGGATCCCCGGAAATCCGCACCGCCTCCCGCCGGAGGCATCGACCCCCGACTCGCAGGTGCCTCCGCCGTCACACTGGATGACATGAGCAGCAGCGCACCCGCGCAGCCCTCACCGCGTAAGCTCGCCGTCGAGCTCTCTCCCGAGCAGATCGCAACGCTTCAGCGCCAGCGCGCCGAAAAAGGCCTCCCCGCTTATACCGATGCCGAAATCGAAGCGCTGAACAACGAATTCATTGAGCGGCAGATCTCAACCATGCTCGCACAGCATCAGGCCGCAAGGGCCGCAGAGCAAGCCGCTGCCGCATCCGCTCTGCTCAGTGAGCCCGAGGACTTCTCTCAGCCCGTCAAAAAGGAAGCCCCGAAGATCCTGCCGCAGGTCGATGCAAGCGCCCTGCTCGAAGAACCCGCGCCCGAACCCGAGCGCAGAGTCGTGTTCAATCAGGATGATCTCGAGGCTGCAAAGAAGGCTGCCGCCAAACGCGCCTCCGAATCTCTCCAGGAAGCACCCGCAAAGACCGAGGAGGATCAGAAACGTGCCAGAGAGGATCTCCGGCGCCTCCGTGAGCAGCAGCTCGCCGACCTCGCGCAGAAGGGCTTCAGCATTGCCGTGATGTGTACGATCATGGGCGTGTTCGCCGGTGTCTGCACGGTCATGTTCTCAATGGGCAGCTATGCCGATGAAGCATCTGTTCCCGGTGTGTTCAGCTTCTTCGATAAAGTCTATCTGCTCGTGGGTGCGCTGCTGATCCTGCTCTCAATCACAATCGTCACCCGCGTCAAAAAGCTCAAGGGCTTCACGACCTTTATGTTCGTCATCAATGCCCTTACAATGCTCGTCCCGGGCATCGTCGAGCTGCTCTCGCAGAAGAAGGGCGCAGACGGCTTCGGCATGACCGCTGTCTGCTACGCTGTCTCGATCATCCTGAGCATCATTGTGACCGTGAATATCTCCTCCAGCGACAAGGTCAATGCGTTCTATGCGCAGAACGAGATCATGTATGACTGATGACCGCCTGACAATCGAGCCCGTTGCGTATATCCGCACCGATTTCAACGGGAAATTCGGCCTGCCGCGGCAAAGCGGACTGGTGCCGGAGCTGACCGGTGAGGTCGTGTTCACCGGCGCATACAGTCAGCCCGATGCCGTCCGGGAGCTTTCCGCATTTTCGCATATCTGGCTGATCTTCGGCTTTCATGCCGCAAAAAAGCAGCCGGGCAAGGGCTGGTCTGCGACGGTACGGCCGCCGCGCCTGGGCGGCAACACCAGAGTCGGTGTATTTGCCTCCCGCGCCCCCTACCGTCCCAACCCGATCGGGCTCTCCTGCGTGAAGCTCGAGGCGGTCTGTGACAGCGAACAGCCCGTCCGCCTGCTGGTTTCCGGCATCGACCTCATGGACGGCACCCCGATCTATGATATCAAGCCCTATATCCCGGTCGCGGACTGTCACCCCGAGGCCGCTGAGGGCTATACCGCTCAGACCCGCACCCACAGACTGACGGTGAACTTCCCGCAGCCCCTGCTCGAACGGCTCCCCGCCGGAAAGCAGGCTGCCGCAGCAGCACTGCTCGCGCAGGATATCCGGCCGGGCTATGCCGACGACCCGGAGCGCATCTACGGCACCGAATTTGCAGGCGCCGATATCCGGTTCACTGTTTCCGGCGACACCCTGACCGTCACAGAAGTGATCCCCGCAGCATCTCAATCCGGAAAGGAGCATCCGTAAGACAATGGCAAAGCTATATAAATCCGGCGAAGACTATCTCGAAACAATCCTCATTCTGCATCTGCGCGAAAATTTCGTCAGAGCAGTTGATATTGCACACGAAATGGACGTTTCCAAGCCCAGTGTCAGCCGCGCAATGGGCATTCTGCGGGACGGCGGCTTCATCCTCATCGGCGATGACGGCAACATTACCCTGACCGAAACCGGCAGTGAGGTCGCAGAGCGTATCTATGAGCGGCATCTCGTGCTCACGCAGTGGCTCGTTGATCTCGGCGTGTCCCCGAAGATCGCCGCAGAGGACGCCTGCAAGCTCGAGCATGACATCAGCGCGGAATCCTTCACCTGCCTGAAAGCGCATCTGCGCAAGGAGCACCCGAATATTCATCTGGACTGATCCGGATAACAGAAAAAGAGACAAGAACAAAAAAAGGAGCGCATCCCCATGAATCTCAACGCATTTTTCCGCAGCGCGAAATTCCGCGTGCTGCTGTGTGTGCTCGCGCTGCTGACCGGCATTATGCTCTATTCGATCCGCTCGGGCGCACAGACCGACCGGTTCACCAGAGTGCTGCACGCTGTGACAGCGCCCTTCCGGCACGCTGCCTCCGCGATCAGCGGCGAGGTCAATGAACGCCTCGACACCTACTATGAGGCCAAGGCATACCGCGAGGAAAATGCCCGCCTGCGCGAGCAGAACGCAATCCTCAATCAGCAGCTCATCGGCTATGACGATGCGATCCATGAGCGCGATGCCCTGCGCGATCAGCTCGGCATCAAGGAAAAGCTCGCGGATTCCGTTCTGAGCGAGCCCTGCAAGGTGCTGATGCCGCTGACCAATGACATGACCGGCAGCTTTCAGATCGACATGGGCGAGGAGGACGGCATTACGCTCAATGCGCCGGTCATCTGCTCGGCAGGACTGGTCGGCGTCGTTACGGAGCTTTCCCCGCATTACGCGACTGTCACGACCATTCTTTCGCCGGAGCTTTCCGTCGGCGCGGTCGTGCTCGAAACCGGCGACAGCGGCATTATCGAGGGCGACCTCAAATACGCCGCTGACGGCCGCACAAAAATGATCTACCTCGATGAGGACAGCACCGTCAAGCCGCATGACCTCGTTATCACCGCCGGCACGACCGGACTGTTCCCTTACGGCTGGCCGATCGGCAATGTCACCGAGACCGGCATCGAATCGACCTCCCTCGCGCAGTATGCAGTCGTGGAGCCGACCGTCGATCTGTCTGAGCTGGACACCGTCACCGTGCTGCTGGACTTCAAAGGAAAGGGTGAGTCGTTCGGTGAAAAGTAAACGGCAGAAAAAGCCCGCCAGACAAAGCCGCACCCGCTCCGAACGGCGCACGATCCGCAGAAACTTCATCCGCAAGGCACTCAGCATCATCCTGATACTGCTCTGCTGGTTCCCGATGCTCGGCGGCGGCATGCAGCCGCTCTGGACGATCCCCGCAGCAATCTGCATCAGCATGAACGAGGACATGTATTTCTGCATGGCAGCCGGCGTCATCGGCGGCTTCGGCATTGACATCGCCTGCGGCAATCCGCTCGGCGCAAATGCGATCTACCTCGTGATCTGCTGCACATTCGTCTGCCTGCTCTTTGAGCAGATCCTGCGGCGCAGCTTCTGGCATTATCTTGTCCTGACTGCGGTCTGTGCATTTCTGCGCAGCGGGCTTGTGTACCTGTTCAGCAGCGTACTGTTCCGGGTTTCGGGGCGCGAGGTGCTCTGGCAGCGGATGCTGCTGCCGTCCGCCGCATGGACGGCTGCTGCCGCAGTCCCGGTTTACCTCTGCTTTCTGCCGCTCTCCCGGCTGCTGACAAGCCGTGTCCGGTCGATGGATTCCGCGGCGATCCACAGAGATTTTTCATAACGGAGGCTTATCATGCAGATTCCCAATGACCCGTTTATCCTGTTCAGCTATCTGAACACACAGCTTCGCGACTCCGGCATGACGCTGGAGGCATTCTGTGCGGAGCATGAGCTGGATGCGGCCGCACTCACCGAAAAGCTCGCGCAGGCCGGATTCCGGTACGATGCAGAGCAGCGCCGATTCCGCTGAACGCTCATCCGCATATACAAAAAAAGACCGGAGACTGCTGATTGTTCGCAGTCTCCGGTTTGTGTTATGATTTCTTATGCCTTGGCCAGATCAGCCTCAGTTACGTAATGGGCGAGGAAGCGCATCACCTTCGCAAGATCCTCCGCATCGAGCTTACCGTCGTGCGTGACATCGGAATTGTTCTTGCCCTCGGCCTTTACTTCTTCCTTCTTGAGCGTCGCGTCATCACCAGTAATACGAGCGATGAGCACAGCATCCATGACATTAACAGAACCGCTGCAATCGGCATCGCCCCAGACGGCCGCTGGAAGGGAGCCTCCGGTCGCGGTTGTTGTGGTCGTGGTTGTGGTCGTGGTCAATGTGGTATTCACCGTGCTGCCCGGTGTAACGGTCTTGCTGAACAGATCCTCAGGCAGCTCATCGAGCGTAATGCAGAAATCGCTGGTATAGAGCTTTTTCACCTCGTCCTTGTCCTGATAGTTCTCACCGGTGACAAAGCGTGCATCCTGCGAATCGTACCACGGGCAGAAATAGAGCCAGAATGCGTGCTCGATTTCCATATTATCCTTGCTCGGAATGGAGTCATTCTCCGCCATCGCGACCATCTTGTTGCCGTTGACATAATCGACCAGCTTGTAGAAGATACCGGTTTCCGCATCGAGGTTCGGGCCGGAGGTCTTGCCGTCGTGGCGGTTATACTGTGTGTTGTACTTATCGTATGCAACGATATCGACGCGGTCATCGCCGGAATACCACAGTGCGGAATCATCCGACCATGCATAGAGGTTCTGCTCCCAGATGAGGTTGTGCAGGCCGTAGTCATTTTCCAGCGTATCCTGCAAATATGCCCAGAGGTTCTTGTAGACCTCGGCGCCTTCCTTTGCCCACCAGAACCATGCGCCCTTGCCGTCCTTGCCGCCGTTGCCCTCAGCTTCGTGGAACGGGCGGAAGATCACCGGAACATTGGCCGCCTGCAGCTTCAGCAGCTCATTGGCGAGGTTCTCCATGCAGAGCTTGAAATAATCGTACTCCATTGTGCCCTCGACCATGCAGTTTGCAGGCGAGAAATCGGTCTTTTCAGAATAGGTCGTCCTGGAGAAATCAAGCGGCTCACCGAGCGTGTAGTCTGCCTTTGCCGTCGGGACATTGATATGCCACGAAGCGGTGCAGATGCCGCCCTTTTCGTTTGTCCATTCGATCATTCTGCCGACAACGCCGTCATCCCATGCATAGCAGGGGCAATAGCTGCCGAAGTCAAAGCCCTGGATCGCCGGATATTTGCCGGTCATCTCATAGATCAGGTTGACATCATTGTCATAGTTGTTATAGGAATAATTGCGGTTCTGGGTGCTGTAGGTATAGACCTGACCGTCCGCGCCCTTGCAGTGCCAGTAGAACGTATTGCCCTGATCGTCGGTATCCTTGCTGTCGCGGTCGATCTCGTACTTGTTGCCGTCGGAATCGACGCAGGCATCCGCAGCCGCATCAAAGCGGATCGTGGTCTGGACGGTATTGCCGCCGCCGTAGATCTGCTGCTGTCCGGACAGGATGTTCTTGCCGTAGACGCTCTGGAGATAGGACATCAGCGCCTTTGTCTCCGGCGTTGCCTTTGCATCGCAGGTCACAGCAGTCGCCTTGGTAAGATCGGGGAACTCGCCCTCGGAAACGGTCACATAGTCGATCGCCATATAGCCGTATTTATTGAGGAACTTGATCGTATTTTCGCCCTTATTCAGCCGCACCATGCCGAAGTCGAAGTCTGTCCACTCCTTCGTGTAAGGAACGGTCGTGTGGTACTCACTGCCGTTGACCTCAACAGTCTGATAGCGGCCCTCCTCATTGAGGATCTGTGCGCCGTGAACAACGATCGAATACATGCCGTCGGCCGGAACATCGACGGTAAAGCTCAGCGCATCATTGGTCAGATAGGCAAAGCCCTCTCCGCTGAAGCCCGGGAGCTGGTTCTCATAGATGCTCGTCCAGAGGGTCGCGCCCTCAAGATTCTCACCCTCCAGGCGCACCAGCACCTTGCTGTCTGCTGCGAACGACATGGAGCTGAGCATGCTGCATGCCATTGCTGCTGCTGACACGATCGCGGTCAGCCGCTTTGTTCTCATTCTCATGAATATCCTCCCCTTTACTCAGAAAAAGAACTGTTTTCGCCGCATCTGCGGCTTTTCTCACACTCTCATTATATCATAAATGCACAAAAATTTCAATAGTTTTTTGCGATTTTACGTGCAGAACAAAATAAAAGCGGGGCGGATTCCCGTAAACCATACAACATTCACAAAGGCAAAGCGGCTGCCTTTATGTTTGGAGCATTTCGAGCCGTTCGAGGATTCGTCCCTGCGATTTGGGATCCAGCGCACGGAATCCGCGGAGAAGCCGGATCTCCTCGTCGGTGAGGTCGGCGGCATTCAGTCCGCGCTTGTCGTTGCAGAGGCCGGACAGATAGTCCAGAGAAACATCATACAGCGTTGCAATCTGAATTGCAATGTTCATCGGCAGCTCACTCTCGCCGCATTCATAGCGGCGGTATTGTGTCAGGTGCAGAAACAGCTTGTCCGCGACCTGCTTTTGTGTCAGGTCGGCATCCTCCCGCAGATCGCGCACACGCTGATATTGGTAATTATGCATAAAATCAACCTCCGAATTTGTGCTATTATGATTCTATCATATCGCACAAATATGTGTTGACTTTTCGTTATTATTGTGTTATAATAAGCACATATAGCACAATATTGTGCATTTGAGGAGGGAATATGATGAAAAAAGCATTCTCATTGCTGACTGCATGTGCTGTGTGTCTGTGCCTTGCAGGATGCGGAAATGAAAAGGAAAAGCCAAATTTCAAAACGCTGACAGAAGAAATCCGGATTTCTTATAATGAAAAGCAGAAAGCCGACCGGCAGGCCAATTCAGAAATCGACAGTCAGGAAGAATCCGAAAGCAAAGCACAATCAGATTCCGAAGCCGAAGAAATTGATGACTTTGCAAAGTATATTCAGGATAATCTGACCGTAACGGACGACGGCTCCACTTTGACATTCAAATTCAACAACGTCGATTTCAACTCATATTATGAACATTATAAGGATAATAAGGATGACTGGGAAACGCAAGTCCGCCTTATTTTGCTGTCATATGAATACAATGAAAGACTGGAATTCATCGAAATGCTCAATAGTAAGCTCGGTGTACCCGAATCCGTTTTGTCGCGGATCAAATCGAGCGCGGAAACTTATGAATCCGGGTTCAATGCCGTAATGAGCGCCGCCGGACAGGGCGACCCGACGCAAAAAGCGCCTGAGGAGCATATCGAATTCACCGAGAAATGCGACGGCTTTACTGTCTCATTCGTTCAGGACAAGGAAAGCAACTTACAGGTCAATGCTGTGCTGACTTATACTGTTGAATAACGGAGGAAATTGCTATGTTATGTGAAAAATGCGGTGCACAAATCCCGGACGGTTCGCAGAGCTGTCCTGTCTGCTTTCAGTCCGACCCCGCCTCATCGCAGACGCCCGTTACGGTTGTTTCCGCGATGCCGGAATATGCCGCGCCGAAAAAGGATATCGTTTTTATCCTCCGGATGATTCTCTGCGGCATCGGCATCATCGCGGGGCTGTATCTGATTATTTGTGCCTGTGTCGGCGAAGAGGCATTTCAGAGCTATGATTTCATGGATCATCTTGGTTATGCCTCCTACGGCGGAGACTTCTACACCGATATATATTACGCAGGACGATCCATTCATAAGAACACAGCATTTACTGCGTGGCTGCTGACGCTCGTTTCCGGCATCGGCCTCACGCTCGGCTTCGGCCTGAAAATGCTGACATGCATTGATCAAAAAAAGCGCGCGAAAAACTGAATCCCGACAAAAAACCGGCTGAGCGTTATGCCGGTACTCATATAGAAATTTTGCCCCGAAGCGTTTCACAAAAGCGCTTCGGGGCATTGTTTTTTATACTGGTGCTATCATAAATCAGAATTTGTCGGCAGTGCCGAC
>CAMNJD010000457.1 GCA_946540705.1 uncultured Ruminococcus sp.
GCTCTGCGGAGCGCGACCAGAGGGCACCGCCCTCTGGACTCCTGCAAGCCTTTGAAAAGGCTTGAGCGAAACTTTTGATATGGGCTCGGCAACAGATATTTGTGTTAACCAAATATATCAATCACCCCAAAAGTTACATACCCTATTTTTTTTCATGCAGGTCTTGCAAAATTCCGGAAAATAGTGTAAAATAGAATCGGGTGCGAATGCCCGCAGAGCGGACAGACGCGCAGCCCGAAATAAACTGTTCTATGAAAGGATGTTTTTGACATGGCTGGACTGAATAAGGTTACAGTAGACGACATTCAGGCAAAGGGCAAGAAGATTCTTGTCCGCTGCGACTTCAATGTGCCGCTGAAGGACGGCGAGATCACCAACGACAACCGCATCACTGCGGCTCTGCCGACCATCAAGAAGCTGCTCGCAGACGGCGGCAAGCTCGTGCTCTGCTCTCACCTGGGCAAGCCGAAGAACGGCCCGGAGGCAAAGTTCTCCCTCGCACCGGTCGCAAAGCGCCTTCAGGAGCTCCTCCCGGAGACTAAGGTCGTGTTCGCTGCGGATGACACCGTTGTCGGCGAGAATGCCAAGGCTGCTGTCGCTGCAATGAAAGACGGCGAGATCGTTCTGCTGGAGAATACCCGTTTCCGCGGCGCTGAGGAGACCAAGGAGGCACAGTATGACGGATTCTCCAAGGAGCTCGCAGACCTCGTTGACGGTCAGGTCTTTGTCATGGATGCATTCGGCTCCTCGCACCGTGCGCACGCTTCTACTGTCGGTGTTGCACGCTTCGTCAAGGAGACCGCAGTCGGCTATCTGATGCAGAAGGAGATCCAGTACCTCGGCAATGCGGTTGAGGATCCGGAGCGTCCGTTCGTGGCAATCCTCGGCGGCGCAAAGGTCGCTGACAAGCTGAACGTCATCTCCAACCTGCTCGAGAAGTGCGATACCCTCATCATCGGCGGCGGTATGGCTTACACCTTCATCAAGGCACAGGGCGGCGAGATCGGTCTGTCCCTCGTTGATGACGAGAAGCTCGATTACTGCAAGGAAATGCTCGCAAAGGCGGAGCAGCTCGGCAAGAAGATCCTTCTGCCGGTCGATACCGCGATCGCTGCTGCATTCCCGGATCCGATCGACGCACCGATCGACATCGAGTTTGTTGATTCCGACAAGATCCCGGCAGACAAGATGGGTCTGGATATCGGCCCGAAGACCGCAGCGCTCTTTGCTGAGGCTGCAAAGACTGCAAAGACCGTTGTCTGGAACGGCCCGATGGGCGTGTTCGAGAACCCGACCCTGAAGAAGGGCACGGTCGCTGTCTGCGAGGCGCTTGCAGCAGCAGACGCAACCACGATCATCGGCGGCGGCGATTCCGCGACGGCTGCGATTCAGCTCGGCTTCGCGGACAAGATGAGCCACATTTCCACCGGCGGCGGCGCTTCCCTGGAATACCTCGAGGGCAAGGTGCTCCCGGGTGTTGCAGCGATCGCTGAGAAATAATCAAATCATGTGACAGTTTTAGGCGGATGCAGCAATCCGCCTGAAACTGTATAATCCCGCATAACGGAGACACCGCTATGAATTTCATCACGATCTGGAAAACGCTCTGGAAGCAGCTTTGGAAGCAGAAGCTCGCGCTGTCGGTCATGAATCTGCTCTGTGCATTTCTGTACTGGGTTTCGGATCCGGAACACAGGAATCTGCCCGCAGCGCTCGGCATCGCACTTTGTGTCTTTGCGGGATTCGATCTGCTGCTGACGGTTCTGATGTATGTTCACATGAAGCCCTCAGCGCCGTACTACAGGATCATGGAGGAATGCGGTCCCTGTGAGGAAGCCGTGCTGATGCACCGGCATCTGTTCCCGAACCCGAAGGCGGGGGAACGTCTGGCGCGCATTGACCTGCTGGTAGCGCTGTTCCGCATGGATGAGGCAGAGGCGGAGCTTTCGCTGCTGCGCCCGGAGACACTGATCGGCGTGGAACGGCTGCGGTATCTGAATGATCTGCTGCTGATCTATGCCTATACGCTGCGGCGGGAACCGCTTTGGAATCTGTTTCAGACCCACAGGCAGGAGGCGGGCAGGCTCTCGGAAAAATATCCGGTCATGAAGATCCCCTATTTCAATACGGCAGAACTTGCACTCGCCCTGAACGGCGATGCGGCGGGCTCGGAAATGTACTGTCAGTACATCGGGCGCGAAGCCGGAAAAAAGCACGGTTCAGAGCGCATCACCGCAGAGCTCCTCGCGATGGTTACCCGCACAGAGCGGCTGTATGCGCTGGGACAGTATGATGCCGCAGCAGCAATGGATGCACAGACCCGTGCGGCAGCCGCGCAGCACAGCAGTGAGATCAGACCGCAGTGGCGGCACGGCATGATGCTGAAGCTGCTCAATCACGCGAAAATATTTGCCGCAAACAACAACACAGGAGTCACACCATGAATATTTTTACCCGTGTCTATCACCGGCTCTTTGACGGTGTCCCAAAGATCCTGCGCATCATTTCCCGTGTGTCGCTCGGATTCTTCATCTTCATCGGATTTTCACTCGGACTGAAGGGTATTGCCGAAAACCGGGCGGACGCTGCCGATCTGCTCGGATATACGTTGATTTTTGCGCTGCTCGGTCTGTTCTGTGTCTGCTTTACCGGCGGGCTCTGGCAGGTTCTTGTCATGGGCTCCAAGCGGAATCTCTCCAATAACCTGGAGCAGAAGCTCGAAACCGAGGGCTTCGGGCAGGAAATGGCACAGGCCGTCAAAAACGCAAACATGTTCCCGACGGTCAGGGAGCAGCTTCAGCAGGCGTTCGTCTGGGTCATGAGCGAATACTATAAAGAGGCAGAGCCGATCCTGCTGAAGATCAATCTCAATGAGCTGAACAACCGTGAGGCTGCAATGTATCACACCTGCCGCCTGCAAACCTATGTCATGACGGGCGACTATGAGCGGCAGGTCAAGCTCTTTTCGGAACAGAAGGACGCGCTCGATGCGGCCTATCAGATGAAGCCGAATCTCACGGAGAAATATGTTCCCTATGCTGATGACGCGCTGGCCTATTACATGCTCGCGGGCGCGCTGATGTCGCACCGCGGACATGCCGATGAGGCGGCAAAATACGGGAAGCTCGCCGCATTCCAGATCTCGCAGAGAAGTGAGCCGGAAATGCAGTTCCTCCCGCAGATCATCAGGCTCAATGAAACCTATGCCGCCGGAAAAATGCAGACCGCGCATGAAAAGGAAACCGAGCTCAAGGGCGCGGTCAGTGCAAGCGTGATGCCCGCAGGCACACAGCGCAACCTGCTCCGCTGGATCGACCAGGCGCGGATTTACAGCGCACTGCCGATCGACAAGACCGAGTTTCTCGGCGACCGGCATCTCCCGCAGAACGGCGTACAGGCTGCACCGCCTCCGCCTATGGACATCCCGGAGCTGTTCTGAGGGCACAAGCCGATGAAGCTCTCAGATTACGACCCGCGGAATCAACCGCACAGCACGCAGCTTGCAATGACTGCGATCATGGGCGGCATGTTTGTATGGTGCTGCATCGCCAATATGGGCAGCAGCCTGCCGGAATTGATCTTCATAGACATGCCGGTTCATCTCGGCATCGCGGCAGCGGCATGCATCATCCTGATGACAATGAACAACCTCATGGCAAAGGGCTCGGCGCACAGTACAGAGTTGAAGCTGGCGGAAGCGTTCGCAGCACACGGCTTCGGCACGGAGACCGCAGAGCTTCTGCGCCGCAAGGTTCCGGCACCGACGGAGCGGGACAAGGTTCTGCTGACCTTTCATCTGGTCATGGCCGGACAGTATGCACAGGCAAAGGAGCAGATTGCCGGTCTTTCGGCAGGTCAGCTTCCGCTGCGGGAAAGAGCAATGCTCATAACCGCAAGGCTGCTGCTTTTCATTGATACAGGGGCGTATGAAAAGGCGGTTTTGCTGGCGGAGGAATCGCAGATGATGCTTGAAAATGCGTACCGTGCAGCACCGGAATTCGGGGAAGAATTCTGCGGATATGCAGATGATTATCTGGAATATCTGATGCTTTCTGCGGTGATGAGCGAGCTGCGGCAGGCACCGGAGCAGGCTGCGGAATACCGGCAGCAGGCGATTCGCCGTGCAGAGAAGCGCACCGCGGAGGCGGCATTGTTTTACCGTTCGCTGACAGAGCTGCAAAGACTGTATATCACCGGCGCAGCGGAAGCGGCGGCGGAGCAAGCGGCAAAGCTGCTGCATACGGTCAGCGGCCTGACACCGCCGGTCACGGCAGGTGCAAAGCGCAGCATGCAGCGGGCCGTAGAGCAGGCAGGACATCTGGCCGGGCTGCGCACATCCGTGCGGACTGTCAGCCGCGGGCGTTCGCTTCCGCAGTAACAGAAAGGAAGCCCACATATGTCTGTATTCTTTTCCATTCTAATGAGAGTGATAATCGGGATCCTGCTGGGCAGCTTTCTCGTTGCACTCATAGTCATGATTCCCGCGTATCTGCTGGGAGTTGTCTTGCAGTCGCTGATCGGCAGACCGTTCGGTCAGGGCTGGATGCGCGTCGAAGCAAAGGTGACCGGGATCGACACCGCAGGACTCCCGCAGAATCTCGCGCAGATGAATCTGCGGCTGCCGGATTTTCAGGTCGCAGTCTATGAGGCGGACGGGCAGGAATACCGCACGGCGCTCACCGGAAAATACAAGAAAGATACCTGCACGCTGTATGTCAAGCGCTCCGACCCGGAAAAAGTCTGGCAGCCGAAGTGCCCCAATGCTCTGACCGCTCTGGTCGGCGTCATATTCGTGCTCGGACTGTGGGCCGGTCTGATCTATGCGGGCATCCGGATCTTCGGAGCCGTCCGCTCTTAAAATACGGAAATCATCCGGTGATGACCGGTGATAATAAAAAACCAATATAAAGGAGTTTTTTCACATGAACAAGAATCTGAGAAAGGCGATCATCGCCGGAAACTGGAAAATGAACAAGACCCGCCCGGAGGCAAAGGCACTGCTGGAGGAGATCAAGCCGCTCGTTGCAAATGCTGAGGGCAAGATCGAGGTCATCGCATGCGTGCCGTTCACCAACCTCGAAACTGCTGTCAATACCACCGCAGGCTCCAATGTCAAGGTCGGTGCGGAGAATGTTCACTTTGAGAAGTCCGGCGCATTCACCGGCGAGATCTCTGCGGATATGCTCACCGAGCTGGGCGTTGAGTACGTCGTCATCGGCCACTCTGAGCGCAGACAGTACTTCGGCGAGACGGACGAGACTGTCAACAAGCGCACCAAGGCTGCCCTTGCAGCCGGCCTGAAGCCGATCGTCTGCGTGGGCGAGCTGAAGTGGGAGCGCGAGTGCGGCATCACCGAGGAAGTCGTCGGCAAGCAGATCAAGCTCGATCTGTGGGATGTCACCGAGGAGGAGCTGAAGAATGTCGTCATCGCTTATGAGCCGGTCTGGGCAATCGGTACCGGTCTGACCGCTACGCCGGAGCAGGCTGAGGAGGTCTGCGGCTTCATCCGCGCAACGCTCGCAAAGCTGTACAATCAGGCCGCTGCTGACGCTGTCACCATTCAGTACGGCGGCTCCATGAACGCAAAGAATGCGGCAGAGCTGCTTGCAAAGCCGAACATCGACGGCGGTCTGATCGGCGGCGCTTCCCTGAAGGCTGCTGACTTCAACGTCATCGTTCAGGCGGCCGTCGAAGGCTGATCGCTCTGATTCGCCCCGATGCACGCGCCCTTCTGCTCCGGCAGAAGGGCGGCGGGCTGCTTTCCGGAGGTGCATGATGCGGAACAACGCAATCGCCTGTTTCCATGTGATCACCGGACCTGTCGTCCGCCGGAAGCAGAGCGTGCAGTCAATCTGCATACGCAAGCCTTTTTGCAGCCCCGTTTTGCACAAAAGACGGGACTGCAAAGGGGCATTGCCTCTTTGCCAAAATCGGGCGCCCTGCCCGTTACCAATCCCGCCGCAAACACGGCGTATCGCAAAAAAAGGAGAATGCTACTATGAAGAAAGCACCTGTTGCAATGCTGATTATGGACGGCTTCGGAATTAACCCGAGCGACTACGGCAATGCGATCAAGGCAGCGAAAACACCGAATCTCGACCGCTACTTCGCGTCCTGCCCGAATACGATCATCGGCGCCTCCGGCCTCGATGTCGGTCTGCCGGACGGACAGATGGGCAACTCTGAGGTCGGTCACACCAATATGGGCGCGGGCAGAATCGTCTACCAGCAGCTCGTCAAGATCACCAAGTCCATTCAGGACGGCGATTTCTTTGAGAATCCCGCACTGAAAGCGGCCATGCAGAACGCAAAGGACAAGGACACTGCCCTGCACCTGATGGGTCTGCTCTCGCCCGGCGGCGTTCACAGCCACATGACCCATATGTACGGCCTTGTGGAAATGGCAAAGCGCTTCGGACTCGAAAAGGTCTATATTCATGCATTTCTCGACGGCAGAGATGTGCCGCCGTCCTCCGCAGCGGAGTACATGGAGGAGGCAGTCGCAGAGCTGAACCGGATCGGCCTGGGCAAGATCGGCGTGATCTCCGGCAGATTCTATGCAATGGACAGAGACAATGCATGGGACCGCGTTGAAAAGGCCTATGCGGCACTGGTCTACGGCGAGGGCGTGCAGGAGGATGACCCGGTGCAGGCGATCAGGAATTCCTACGGGAACGGCGTCACCGATGAGTTCATGCTTCCGACCGTTGTTGCGAAGGATGCGAAGATCGCAGAGGGTGACAGCGTGATCTTCTTCAACTTCCGCCCTGACCGTGCAAGACAGATCACCCGTGCGTTTGTCGATCCGGAATTCAAGGGATTCGAGCGCAAAAACGGCTTTTTCCCGGTGCATTTCGTCTGCATGGCGCAGTATGATGCTGCGATGCCGAATGTCTCGGTCGCATTCCCGCCCGAGGAGCTGACCATGACCCTCGGCGAATATCTCGCAAAATGCGGCAAGACCCAGCTCCGCATCGCAGAGACACAGAAGTATGCGCATGTGACATTCTTCTTCAACGGCGGCGAGGAAAAGCAGTTTGACGGCGAGGAGCGCATTCTCATCAAGTCTCCGGACGTTGAGACATTCGACCTGAAGCCGGACATGAGCGCTTATGAGGTCACGGAGGCTGTCCTGAAGGAGATCGCCGCGGACAAGTTCGATGCGATCATCCTGAACTATGCAAACTGCGACATGGTCGGCCACACGGGCATTTTTGATGCGGCTGTCAAGGCGGTCGAGGCGGTTGATGACTGCATCGGTCAGGTCACGGAGGCGATTCTTGCAAAGGGCGGCAAGGTGATCATCACCGCCGATCACGGCAATGCGGACAAGATGATGGAGGACGACGGCTCGCCGTTCACCGCGCATACCACAAATCCGGTTCCGGCGATCATTGTCGGCTCGGACTGCAAGAAGCTCAGGGAGGGCGGTGTCCTTGCGGATCTCGCACCGACGATGCTTCAGCTCATGGGGCTGCCGCAGCCGAAGGAAATGACCGGCAAGACGCTGATTGCGGAGTAATCAACAGCAAAGAGAACCGGCTCAGATCACACAGTCTGAGCCGGCTTTTGCATACACGGACGGCGGCCTGAAACGGCTTTGCGGTTTGCGTGCAGGATTTCAGGTATTCCCGATATGCATTCTGCGTTTGATTGATCTTGCTGCTCCCGCGGTCCGGGGCGCTGGGCGCAATTCCTGAGAGAGAACTGCAAGAGAACCCCCGCCCCCGGTACGGGAGTGGCTGAATCGGGGAGTTATAGATATGGATTTGCATTTTGCATTTTTGTATTCAGCGGTGCAAAAGATCGGTGAATGGGGGAAG
>CAMNJD010000458.1 GCA_946540705.1 uncultured Ruminococcus sp.
TGGAATCCCGTTATAAGAAAAGTAATGTAAATGCGTTGAAATTCTCAACTCGCAAAATAAGGGATTCTTAAGGGCTAGTAGCCCTTAAGCAGGGGTTTGGGGACGGAGTCCCCATTAAAAATCCGCCGGAGGCACTTTAATCAGTGCTTCCCTAGGCAAATTGCAGAGCGATTTGCGATAATTCTAACAAATGTGAACCCCCCCTTTGTTACAGAAACCACCCAAAATGTTATTAGCCCTTTTTTAGTTTACATTTCATTATGATCATTGCGTGCGGTTTGTCTGAAGAAATCAAATAATTTGTGCTTTATGCTTGATTTTTGCTCGGATTCATGCTATAATAACGTTGAAAATCCCTGACGGATTGGCTTCTACATTTTAATACAGGACGGTGATTACCATGCATGGCTCCGCACCCGCGCAGATCGCGGTCGTTGTTGCCGGGATCGACGAGGAATATCAGCACAGTGTGCTTGAGGGCGTGATCGCCTGTGCCAAGCAAAACAATATCAATATCTCCTGCTTCACTGCCTTCGGCGGCGTTCTCTGCAATTCCCAGTACGATGTGGGAGAATACAATATCTATCGCCTCATCAGCTTCAGCTCCTTCGACGGCGCGATTTTGCTGACCAACACGATCAGCGACCGCGACCAGCGCGAGGAGATCGTCGGCAATGTGCTGCGCTCCGGCATTCCCGCTGCCGTTCTGGACAGTGACGCCGTTCCGCAGTTCTATAATATCCGCATCAACAATTATGACGCGATGCGGGATCTCGTCGAGCATGTCATCACGAAGCACCGCGCAAAGCGGCTCTGCTTCATCGCAGGCACATCCGGAAATCCGGAGGCGGACAGCCGGAAGCAGGCCTTCCTTGAGGCCATGGCAGCGCATCAGCTCCCCGTTGAGCAGGATCTGATGTTCGAGGGCAGCTTCCGTCCGGCCGACGGCGCCAAGGCCGCAGATGCCCTGCTCAGCACCGGACGCCCGCTCCCCGATGCGATCATTTGCGCGAATGACGCGATGGCACTCGAAGCAATGCGCACACTCGAGCGGCACGGCATCTGTGTGCCGGACGACATTCTCGTCACCGGCTTTGACAATACCTACTATGCACAGTATCACTATCCCGCCCTGACAACCGTCAGCCGGCCGCTCTATGACGCAGGATTCACCGCCTGTGAAACGGTGTTCCGTGTGCTGAACGGCGAGAAATGCTCCAGGGACCGTGCAATGGATGCGTTCCCGGTCTACCGCGAAAGCTGCGGCTGCATCAGCAGCGAGGAAACCGATATCCGCTCCTATAAGCAGCAGACCTATGAGCTGCTCAACAGCAGCCGTGCCGGTGTTTCACTGCTCAACCGCATGACCTCTGCCCTCGCAGAGGCCGAGACTGAGGATGAGCTCATGCAGGCGCTCAGCGGCTTCCTCAGCGAGCTGGAATGCGATTCGTGCGCGATCTGCCTCTGCGACAACTGGCAGCAGGCCTTCCATGAGCGCGGCACCGAGGATGACAACAGCTACTGCATCATCGGATATACCGAGGAGATGTCTGCGCCGCTGATCTGGGATCACGGCGAGATCGGCTGCATCAACCGCTTCCTGAGCAGGGATATGTACCCTGTTCCGCCCTTAAGCGGCGGAAATATCAGTTTCTTCCTGCCGCTCCATTTCCGGGAGCGCTGCCTCGGATACTATATTATCACGAACAGTGATTTCCCGCTCAGAAGCGCCCACTGCCATTCCCTCATGATGAATATTGCAAACTCTATGGAGAATGTCAGAAAGCTGCTGCACCTCAATAATGCGGTGCGCGAGCTCGACCGGCTCTATGTGATCGACCCGCTCTGCGGCATTTATAACCGCAACGGCTTCATCCGCCTTGCGGATCAGATGTTCCGGCACAGCCTCGAAACCGGCGACACCATGATGATCGCGTTCATCGACATGGACGGCCTCAAATATATCAACGACAATTACGGACACGATGAGGGCGACTTCGCGCTTCAGCGGCTCGCCTCCGTTGTCAGTGATGTGTGCGGCAGCAAGGCCGTCTGCGCCAGATTCGGCGGCGATGAGTTCATCGCAGCCGCGACCGGCGTGACCTCCGATGCCTGCATCACGCTCGAATCCGATTTCCGGCTGCACCTCGCGGATGTCAACCGCGTCATCGGCAAGCCCTATACGCTTTCCGCAAGCATCGGCGCCTTTGTCACGAAGGTCGAGCCGGAGATGAAGCTCTTTTCGCTGATCGCACAGGCAGATCAGATCATGTATGAGCAAAAAAAACGGAAGAAAACCTCCCGCTATCTGCGAAAGGACTGAGGTACAAATGGCTGACCTGAGCCGAATTTCCCGATTCTGTTCCGCGGGAGCAGCATTGCTGCTCTCGCTTTCCGTTCTGACTGCCTGCGGAAGCGGCAGCGGCAGCTTCACCGGCGCCCTGCACAAGTCCGGCCCCGAAAGCAGCGCCGCTGACAGCAGCGCCGATCACGGCACACAGCAGTCAACGGCACCTGTGCAGGAGGAAACACGCCCGCAGCCGGGCAGTGATCCTGTATCAACCGACAGCAGCACAGTCCCCGCGCCGGAGCCCGTGCAGCAGAAAACGCTCCCCGCGCTCGTTCACTGCTCCGCAAAGGAGATCATCGACAGCATGGGCGGGCAGTATCAGCTCTTTCAGGATGAGGCTGCCGGATATTTCTATTTCACGAATGACAGCGTGTATCCGAATACGCGGTTCTATGTCTGCGATACGTCCTTTTCCGATCTCACAGGCACGTCCGGCTTTGACGGCAGGGAACAGGAGATCCGCCGCATGCTGACCGACAGCGGCATCCTCATCGACAAGATCAACACCTATCCCGGCGGCATTGCGGTCGGCGGCTATGAACCGGGCAAATACTACAGCGACTATACCGAGCAGCTCCGCGGCGGCATCTTCCGCTTCGGCAATTACGGCGAATATTTCTGCGGCGCGCCCGCATCCTCTGCATACAGCTATGCCGATACCTCCTGCAAGGCTGAGATCACGCTCCATTTTGAGCTGGAGGGCGACTATCAGGAGAAGGAAAAGCGCGTCATGGAGAGCGGCTGCTACGGCTCGGATATCATGGAGAAGGATAATCCGCAGCTCGGCCTCATTACAGTCGAGCGGGCAGACGGCTATCCGCAGGCGCAGTTCACCTCTGCCGCCGCAAGCTCCGAGCTTGCCCCGTATGTCGGCGCTGAGGAGACGCATACCTATAAGGCGGAAAACGTGCTGGACGGCAAAATGAACACCTGCTGGGCAGAGGGCGTTGACGGCCTCGGCTACGGCGAAACGATCACGCTCTATGCCGACACGCCGCAGACTGTCAGCTCGATCACGGTCTATGCCGGCCTGCGCACCGATCAGGCGCGCTTTACGCGCAATGCCTGTCCTACCCGTCTGCGGGCACGCTTTGACGACGGCTCAGTCTATGACGTCTGGGCAACGGACGACTATAATGCAGTATGCTATTCGTACTTCCTGTGCAGCGGCAAGCAGACCAAAAGCATCGAGCTGACGCTGTATGACATCACGCCGGGCACAACCTATGAGGACACCTGCATCACCGAGATCACCTTTGAATAAACAGGAAACACAAAGCGCGCACATGCAGCAAACATGTGCGCGCTTCTTTTGATGCTACGGGAAGCTGACGAAATGTGTTTCGAGCAGTTCAAGATCCGGTTTCCCGTTGAAGGCCTCAGTCAGCCGCGCCTCGAGTGCGGGGAGCAGCTCTGTCCTGATATCGAACAGCAGCGTGATCTTCTCTCCGAAATCGCTGCCTGCATCGACCGTTTCAAACTCCGGCAGCAGATAGCTGACCTTGCCGTATCTGCCGTAGTCGATCGCATAGCGGATGCGGTGTGCCTCGCAGAAGTGCAGCGTTTCCGCATTCTGCACGGCCAGCGCCGCCGCAGCGGAATATGCGCGGGTCAGGCCGCTCGCCCCGAGCAGCACGCCGCCGAAATAGCGCGTCACCACGCAGCAGACATCGGTGAGGCCGGCCTTTTCGAGTACGCTCAGTACCGGAATGCCGCCTGTCCCCTGCGGTTCGCCGTCATCGCTGTAGCGGGAGAGCCCGCCCTCGCGGATGCGGTATGCCCAGACATTGTGCCGCGCCTTGTGATGCTTCGCCCTGACAGCATCAACCGCCGCAAGCGCTGCCTCTGCGCTCTGCACAGGGAATAGCTGCGCGATGAACTCCGAGCGCTTTTCTGTGATGCTTGCCTCGCAGTTCGCTGCGACCGTTGTAAATTCGTTCATTGGGATTCACCTCAGAATACGGCAGGAGGCAGGGCCTGTCAGCAGACCCCGCCTTCATCGCCGAACGGTTCAGATTTTTGGGCTAATAAAGATTTGGGTGGATTCTCGCACAAAAAAGGTGGTTTAGAACGGTTAAATAGAATAAGGTATCGCTTCGCGATGCTAT
>CAMNJD010000459.1 GCA_946540705.1 uncultured Ruminococcus sp.
TCCCGCGCCTGCGCCGATCCCTGCGCCTGCGCCCCTGCCCGACCCGATCCCGATTCCGCCGCCTGTGACGGCTGCACCGCCGGCCTACCCGGTTCCGGCACCCGCGCCTGCACCGGCTCCTGCACCGATTCCGGAGCCTGTATCTGCGCCCGCACCCGCGCCCGCTCCGGCGCCTGCGCCGATTCCGGAGCCTGTATCTGCACCCGCGCCCGCTCCGGCTGTTCCCGCGGCGCCTGCCGCTCCGGCATTCCCGCCGCCGGCTCCGCCTGTACCGGCACCGTCCGCACCTGCTGCGACTGCACCGGCACCGGGCTTTGCACCCGCTCCGGCACCTGCGGAGCATCCGCATCCCAGAAACAGCATGTTCATTCAGGCGGACGATTTCGACGTCTGATGACGCCCGGTGCATTCCGATGAAACGACTGAAACGGCTCGCTGCATGGCTGGCAGCCGGTACTGCGGCACTGCTGCTCGCGGCATCGCCCGTCCGTGCAAGACCGGCTTTTGCGGAAGCAGACAGCTTTGCTGCTGTGCTGCATGAGCAGCCCGAGAGCCTTGACGAATCCGCAGATTTTTCTGCGGGATTTCACCGTGCGGTGTTTGATTACGGTGATGAGACGGGCCGCGCACTGGCCGCACAGACCGGCGAACCGGTGATGAATGTACTGATGGCTGCGGCGATCCTGCTCTCGCTGATCTGGTGCTGCACAGGACACAAGACCTATCCGTTTTTTTCGGCACTCCTGCTGCTCTGCGGCCTCAATGCCGTGAGCATCGCAGAGCTCATATGCCGGATGACCGGACAGAAAACCGACGTATTTGCGGGTATCCCGCTCTGGGCTGAGCTTGTGCTGCTCTGTATTTCGCTGGCACTGGCCGTGTTCTGCTTTCTCTGGCGGCGCATGTCGGCCTTCCTGATGCTGTTTGTTTCGGCACTGCCGCTGACAGCGCTCGGAAGCTGGCTGCTCTTCCGCACGGGGATCATCGCGGACTATGCACAGGCATACGGCTGCCGGCAGACCGCTGACGCCGCTGCTGCGGAATCCTCAATGTACTTAAGGCTCGGGATGCTCGCGGCACTGGCACTGGGCACCGCACTGCTCATCGCAGTCCCCGGAACGCGCTTCAAAAAGCCGTTCCTGATGATTGTGCCGCCGCTGTCCTTCGGGCTGCGCGGCGGATATCTGCTGACTGCGCTGATCTTCGGCACCGGAAAGCCCTCCGCTCTGACATGGCTTGCGGCAGCGCTTCTCGCGCTCGGCGGGCTCGTGTTTCAGACCTATCTGGGGCACGGCTTTTCGGAGCATGACGGTGCTGCCGTGTCTGACGGCACAGACGGGCGGTTCCCCGACGGCGAAGTGCCGCAGGAAACCTATATCGACGGCGATTTCTACGGCGCGGAGCCTGCACCGGCATTCCCGCCGGAGCCGCCTGCGCCGGTACAGCCCGAACCTGCGCGTTTCGCGCCGGTACCGGAGTCCGCAGGAGATCCGCCGTTCCCTGACCCCTTTGCCGCCGCTGCCGCTCAGCAGCAGGCATCTGCACCGCCGCCGGACAGCGGTATGACAAATGTATAACCCCGGCACTGCCCCCGCGCCGCGCCGGAAGCATCATTTCTTACGAAAGGAAAAATGAACCATGGGAAGCAATTTCAAGGCTACTTATCATGTCGATCTGGTCTTTGTGATCGACGCGACAGGCAGTATGACGGATCTGATTGATCTGGTAAAGACCAACGCGCTGAACTTTTACCCCGATCTGATGCGCGTCATGGAGGAGAAGAAAAAGGTCATCGACTCGCTGCGCATCAAGGTCGTTGCGTTCCGTGACTATATCGAGGACCGCGAGGATGCGATGCTCCGCACCAACTTCTTCACGCTCCCGGCAGACGATATGGTATTTCGCGATACAGTCAACTCGATCGAGGCCTTCGGCGGCGGCGATGAGCCCGAGGACGGCCTTGAGGCACTTGCATTCGCAATCCGCTCCAAGTGGTCGGACGGCGGTGTCAAGCGGCGTCAGATCATCGTGGTCTGGTCGGATGCCTCCACGCATCCGCTGGGCTATGCAAGAGGCGCTTCCAACTATCCCAAGAGCATGGCAGCTTCCTTTGACGAGCTGACCAAGTGGTGGGGCGACAGACGCGACGGCGGCTACATGGAGGACAACGCAAAGCGTCTGATCATGTATACCCCCGATGTCCCCGGCTGGAGCGATATCACCAAGACATGGAACAATGTCATCCACTTTATGTCCGAGGCAGGCAGAGGTCTGGAGGAAGCCGATTACCACCAGATCATCAACGCCATCGCCAACAGTATCTGATCATGGCAGAGGGAAATATGAGTCTGCGTGCGCAGACAGAGGATCTGCTGCCGGATCTGGTCGTGTGTGCCTCCAAGGAGCGTGTCAAGGGCGCAGGAGAGGACGCATTCGCACTTCAGTTTTCGGACAGCAAGCACGGCACCGGCTATATCGCGGTCTTTGACGGCTGCGGCGGCATGGGTGCGCAGAAATACGCAAAGGCAAAGAATCAGAGCGGCGCAAGACTGGCCTCCAATATCGCCGCAGATGTTGTGGACCGCTTTTATGCAGCGCCGAACAGCGGCTTTTATCTCGACGGAAGGGATGCCGAGCGGCTGGAGCAGGAGCTGAAAAAGGGCCTGCTGACCGTCAAGGAGCAGATCAGCGAGAGAAGTGCATTCAAGATCGGCGGTGACCTGTTCCGCGAGCTGCCGACCACCATGAGCCTGATCGTCTCCAAGCTCGGCAAGGACGGCAGCCTGTATTGCGAATATCTCTGGGCAGGCGATTCCAGAGGCTTTGTGCTCGACCGGGAGGGCATCTGCCAGATCACCGAGGATGACCTCGAATCGGAGGAGGATGCCTATTCCAATCTGCATAACGATGCGCGCCTCTCCAATGTCATCAATGCAGACAGATCGTTCACGATCCACGAAAAGGCGCTGAAGCTTGAGCATGTCATCTCTGCGGACGGCAATCAGCCGACCATGCTCATTACTGCGACGGACGGCTGCTTCGGCTACCTGCGGACTCCGATGCACTTCCAGCATCTGATCCTCAATACGCTGATGCGCTCGACCACCGAAAAGGCATGGGAGCAGAGCCTGATCTCTGAGCTCGATAAGGTCGCCGGCGACGACTGCGCGATCACAATCGCGATCTACGGCTGCCATGACTTTGAAACCTGCAAGCGGCAGTTCACCAAGCTGTACGGTATGCACAATACCATGTACATCAAGCCGCTCGTCAATGAGGAGGACGAATCCAAGGCGGAGGCGCTCTGGGAAAAATTCAAGCCCTCCTATTACAGAAAATACGTTCAGAAAAGACGGTGAATGATAGAAAATGGCTTTGGTAATGGATAAAAGGCTGACCGTTGATCATTCGCATGAGGAAAAACCGCCTGCGGAGTTTCAGCCCTATGATATCGGGGAATATACCCTCAAAGCGCCCCTGACCAGCAATAAGAGCGGCTTCTCCAAGTGGGGCTTCTGCTGGAAGGGCGATACCGAATTCTTTATCAAGGAGTTCCTGTCGCCGGTGTATCCGGATGACAGCGTTGAGCTGAGCGCCGCCATGCGCGAAAAAAGGATCGACGAGTGTGTGCGCTGGTTCGATTCCAAGAGCAGGATCTATAACACGATCGTGCAGGCGCAGACAGGCAATCTGGTCGTTCCGATCTCCTTTTTCAAATACGAAAGCCGGTTCTATCTCGTGACACAGAAGGTTTCAGAGAGCGCGATGGATTTCGCCGTCCTGAACCGCTTTGATATGGCACATAAGCTGATCGTCATGAAGGTGCTTGCAAACAGCTTCGCAAGACTGGCTGAGCGGAATATCGTCCATGCAGACGTCAAGCCGGATAACCTGCTCATCAAGCAGACAAACGGCGGCTTCTTTACCATGAAGATCATCGACTTTGATGCGAGCTATCTGGCGGATCAGCCGCCTGAGCCCGATGAGGTGCAGGGCGATACGGTCTATTATGCGCCGGAAACGCTGCTGTATATCATCGGCGAGCCCGCGCATCTCTCCCCGAAGGTCGATGTCTTTGCAATGGGCATCATTTTCCACCAGGTTCTGACGGGAAAAATGCCCGTCATCAAGGATGAATATGACTATATCTACGAGGCGGTGCTGAGCGATGATCCGCCCGTGCTGGAGCCCTCGCTCCCGCCGGATTATAAGCGTCTGCTCGAAAATATGCTGCAAAAGGATCCGAAGAACCGGCTCTCGATGCAGCAGGTCTTTGATGAGCTCGTGCGGCTGGATACCCTGCGGCAGGCCGCGGAAAAGGCTGCACCGCCGCCCGCAGTACCCCCCGTACAGCCCGCTGCGGCACCTGCACAGGCAGGCTTTCTCAATGCGACCGATGATGATTTGTGGTGAGGTAACGAACGATGTGGATATGCAGTAAGTGTAAAAGAGGAAATTCGGATACAGTGTCCGTTTGCAGCTGCGGCGCACAGCATATGTGGGTCTGCGCGACCTGCGAAACGCTGAATCCGTATACGGTCGGCATCTGCCCGATCTGCGGCGCCCGCAAGCCCGCACCGCAGGAGCAGCAGAGCTGGAATCCGAATATGGCCGGCTCAATGACCGGCACACAGCAGGCAGCCCCCGCGCCGCAGGTGCAGGCTGCCCCGGCACCTGTCCCGGTTTCGCAGTCCGCAGCGCCTGTTTCGCGGACAGCAGCGCCCACCCCGCAGGCGATGACGACGGCAGCCACCGCTGCGCCGGCCGGCAGCAGCTCGGAGCTCTCTGAGGAATCTGAGGCTGCTATGAGAAAACGCAAGCGTCTGCGCATGGGGCTTATCATTGCAAATGTCGCGCTGCTCGCGGCCAATGTGATCGGTATTATTATTGTCATGAGGTAATCGCACATGGAGAATAAGGAAATATCTGCAAAGCGTGCGTCCAGCATGCGGCGCAACAGCTTTGAACAGACACTGCCCTCTGAGGTGCGTGAGATTCTGGATACGATCATGCCGCGCTCTGATCTGGAGCGGGCAGCGATCGCTTCCTCGGCCGTTCCGACACTGTCCCTGCCAAAGCAGACTGCGGAGGAGACTCCCGCACCGGAATCTGCGGCAGCGGCGGCACCGCAGGAGAGCTTCGGCGGCATGATCTGGGGACAGGACGAGATGACGGGCAAGCAGCCCGCCCCCGCACCCAAGCCCCCCGCAACAGCAGGAATTCCCGCGCTTCAGCCGGATCCGGAGCCGGAGAACAGACCTGCG
>CAMNJD010000460.1 GCA_946540705.1 uncultured Ruminococcus sp.
TGAAAAAGCGAAGCTATCCAAAATAGCGAAACACAACAGGAGGCACAAGATGAAAGCAACCGGTATTGTGAGAAGAATCGACGACCTTGGGCGCGTCGTGATACCAAAGGAAATCCGTCGGACAATGCGGATCCGTGTTGGCGACCCCTCACTGATAACATTGGCACAGGATATGGTGTTCTGCATGAGTGTAGAATCAGCTGCGGAGAGGTACATCTATTCTGAAAGGCGCTGCGTATCAGAATAGGGAATGGATTTGATTTATCGCATCTGCGTGATTTTCGTCACTGAAAACAGCCTGCCGTTCATGCAGTTGAACCGGTTCCCGAATTATTTTTGAAAAAAAGGCTTGACAAATGAAAAAATATGTGCTATAATCCGGAACATAAGCTGTGAGGAAGACACGCAGCGGATTGCCAATGTCTTGCAGAGAGCCGGCGGGTGGTGTGAGCCGGTGACAAGCAATGCGATGTATCCCTTCTGAGCCGGAGTGCCGAAAAATACAGTAAGTGCTCCCGTGATTCTGCGTTAAGGAATAGGGCTTGCTGGAGCCTGAAGCGGTGTTACGCAATAGCGGCACAATTTGAGTGGTACCGCGGGTATTTGTGAAAAATGCTCGTCTCAAAGTCTATCTTTGAGGCGAGCTTTTTATTTTATTATTTTTATAAAGGAGCGATTGTAATGAGCAGGCAGACACAGGAAATGAACGCTGAGACCAGAATCCGGGAGGTTGCAGAGCGCATTATGCGTCTGCGCGAAGATCTCGGCATCTCGGTTGAGGACATGGCATCCAAGACGGACTATTCAGTGGATGACTACAGGAAATTTGAAGCAGGTGAAAAGGATTTCAGCTTCACGTTTATCTACAAATGCGCGAATGTGTTTCATGTCGAGATTTCAGAGCTCATGGAAGGCAGTTCTCCGGAGCTGAAGGGCTACACGGTCACAAGAAAAGGCGAGGGCGTTCCGATCGTCCGCAGAGAGGGCTTTGTCTATAACCGTCTTGCATCAAAGTTCAAGAACAAGACCGTTGAACCGTTCCATGTGGTCGTGCCGTATTCCGAGGAAGCACTCTCAAAGCCGCTGCATCTTGCAAGCCACGCGGGACAGGAAATGGATATCGTCCTGAAAGGCACGCTCCGCATGATCGTCGGCTCACATACCGAAATTCTGCATGAGGGTGACTGCATCTACTATGACAGCTCCATGCCTCATGATGAGGTCGCGCTCGGCGGCGAGGACTGCGAGATCTATGCTTTTGTTATGGCACCGCACGGCGGCGTTTCGGAGTATAAGGAAACAGTATTTGAACATCATGCAACGAATGTGGATAAGGCCGGTCTGCTGCATCCGGTCGCGGAGAAGTTCGTGACCTGTGAAACCAATGAAGCAGGCGTGCTCTCCGGCGTGCATTTTGAACATCAGGATGAATTCAATTTTGCCTATGACATAGTCGATGCAATGGCGGAGAAATGTCCGGATAAAACCGCGATGATCTATGTGGACAGAGACCACAACGAGCGCAGATTTACATTCAAGGATATCAAAAAATACTCCTGCCAGACCGCAAACTATTTCAAGTCGCTCGGCATCAAGAAGGGCGACCGCGTGATGCTCGTTCTGAAGCGGCATTATCAGTTCTGGTTTTCGATCATCGCCCTGCACCGTATCGGTGCGCTGGTCATTCCGGCATCGAATATGCTGAAAAAGCATGACTTTGAGTATCGCTTCAATTCGGCTGAGGTTTCCGCAATCGTCTGTACGGCGGACGGCGATGTCGCAAATGAAGTCGATCTTGCACAGGCAAACTGCCCTTCGCTGAAAACGAAAGTGCTGGTCAACGGGCAGCGCGAGGGCTGGCATGATTTCAATGCAGAGCTCTCTGCTTACAGCACACATTTCGAGCGCACCGCCGAGACGCCCTGCGGCACCGATCCGATGCTGATCTTTTTCAGCTCCGGTACATCGGGCAACCCGAAGCTCGTGCTGCACAGCTATCAGTATCCGCTGGGACACTATGTCACGGCGCGTTACTGGCAGAATGCCGATCCGAACGGCCTGCACTTCACGATCTCTGATACCGGCTGGGGCAAGGCACTCTGGGGCAAGCTCTATGGTCAGTGGATGTGCGAATCCGCGGTGTTTGTGTATGATTTTGACCGCTTCCACGCAGATGATATCCTGCCGATGTTCAAGAAGTATCATGTCACAAGTTTCTGTGCGCCGCCGACCATGTACCGCTTCTTCATCAAAGAGGATCTCGGCAGATATGACCTTTCTTCTCTGAAATATGCCTGCATCGCAGGTGAGGCACTCAATCCGGAAGTGTTCTACCAGTTCCAGCGCGCGACCGGTCTGAAGCTTATGGAAGGCTTCGGTCAGACCGAGACCACACTGACCATTGCAAATGTCGTCGGCATGGAACCCAAGCCCGGCAGCATGGGCAGACCGAATCCGCAGTATGATGTGCAGGTGCTCCTGCCGGACGGCAAACCGGCGTCTGTCGGTGAGACCGGCGAAATCTGCGTGAAGCTGAAAGAGGAGGGCGTTCCGGGACTTGCACTCTGCTACTACGGCGATGAGGAAACGACTGCCGAGACCTGGCGCGACGGCTACTATCACACCGGCGATACCGCATGGGTCGATGAGGACGGTTATTTCTGGTATGTCGGCCGTGTCGATGATGTCATCAAGTCTTCCGGCTACCGCATCGGACCGTTCGAGATCGAAAGTGTGCTCATGGAGCTGCCGTATGTGCTGGAATGCGCTGTGACCGGCGTGCCGGATGAGACACGCGGTCAGGTCGTCAAGGCAACGATCGTTCTGACCAAGGGCACAACACCTTCTGAGCAGCTTGTCAAGGATATCCAGGAGTATGTCAAAAAGGGCACCGCGCCGTATAAATATCCGCGTGTTGTCGAATTTGTCGAGGAGCTCCCGAAGACGGTCGGCAGCGGAAAAATCCGCCGTGCTGCGATCCGCGAAATGGACAAAGCAAAATACAGCAAATGAACAAGACCTTTGTCACGAAAATGCCGAATCACATCGGCGCATTTCTGAAAGCCAGCAGATGCTTTGCGTCGCTCGGCATCAATATCACCAGAGTCAGCTATAACAAAGCAGTGGATTCCCATATGCTGTTTATCGACGCAGAGGGAACACCGCAGCAGCTTGCAAAAGCGACCGAAGAACTGACTGCGATCGGGTATCTCCAATGTGATGAGGAGAACCGTCACGTTGTGCTGCTGGAGTTTCGTCTGAAGGACGAACCCGGCAGCGTAACGGCTGTGCTGGAGCTGATTTCTGCGCACAGCTTCAATATCTCCTATATCAGCTCGCAGGAAAACGGCACGGAATACCAGCTTTTCAAAATGGGGCTGATCGCGGATGATCCGGACAGGCTGAATGCCTTTCTTGACGAGGCAAAAAAGCTGTGCAGCGTTCGCGTGATTGACTACAATCATGCCGACAAAATCTATGACAACAGCTTTTTCTACAGTACATTTGTCAATGAGATCTCCCAGGCGATGCACATTTCCGCGGCTGCGAAAAATGAACTGATCGTCAACACCAATCTCGCCATGCAGATCCTCGATGAATCGGGGGTTTCGCCGTACCGCACCTTTGACAGCATCAGCCGGTTTGCAGAGCTGCTGGCTGCATCGCGGGCGGAAAACTTTGTTTCCAGAATCAGCACACACCAGATCACGGATGATACGCTCATTACGCTGATCGAACCGCCGTGCGGAAGCAATACCGCGATCATCAGAAGCGGCGGGGATTATCTGTTCATTGACACGGGCTATGCCTGTTATCAGGACGAAATGCTGTCATTATTCAGAACGCTGATCCCTGAATTTGACCGCATGGAAAAAACGTGCCTGATTACGCACGCGGATGTTGACCACTGCGGTCTTCTGCCGCTGTTCGATCGGGTTTATGTGAGTGCAAAAACCGCCGAATGTCTGCGCGCCGAAAGCAGCGGCGGGGACGGATTCCGCGAACAGAATCCGCTGCATAAGCCATATGTCCGTATCTGCAAGGTCCTGACATCCTATATGCCGATTCAACCGGAAAAATTAACGGTAATCGGCGAGAAAAAGGAAATTCACCAGATGCTGGAACAGACCGGTTCCTTTGATTTCGGTGAGCTGCATTTTGAACTGTATGAGGGCAAAGGCGGACATCTTGCAGGAGAATCGGTGCTGATCGACTTTGCACATCAGCTCGCATTCACGGGTGACATCTTTGTCAATCTGAAGGACATGACCGCGCAGCAGGCACAGTATAACCGCTATGCGCCGATTCTGATGACTTCTGTCGATACGGATGCAGCGGTCTGTGCGCAGGAACGGCAGGCGCTTTTTGCGCGGCTCGGTGCCGGAACATGGCAGATCTTCGGCGGACACGGCGGTATGAAACTGTATCAGGTCGCGCCTGCCTCTGTATGAAAATGTATCCATGATATCCTGAATGTCTCTGCTGAGTAAACAGTTTTTTTTACTTCGCGAACAATTCTTCACAGCTGCTCAAAGGCGTTATCGCATATTTTTCCTCGATCTGCAAACACTACCAAGGCAGCTTACTGCAAAATATATCGAAAAAGGAGAATACAGCGAAATGAAAGCAACAGGAATCGTCAGGCGGATTGATGATCTCGGACGGATCGTCATACCGAAAGAAATTCGTCGGACGCTCCGGATCAGGATGGGCGCCCCATCACTGATAACATTGACACAGGATATGGTGTTCTGTATGAGTGTGGAATCCGCTGCGGAACGGTACATCGGGAAGTGAATACAGAGAAACCGCCGTCTGATAGGTCGTCAGGCGGCGGTTTGTGTTATTATGCTTTCAGCTTGTAGGTGCGGTTCCGGTTGCCGCCCTGTGCCATGACGATACCTTCCGCGATCATTTCACGCAGAATCGTTCTGACGCGCGTCGGTTTCAAATCGAGCAGTTCGCAGAGTTCAGCGCCGGTTGCGGTACCGTTGTCTGTCAAATAGGCGATGATCATATCTTTTTTTGCGGCGGTCTTGATCGGCAGTTTTTTATCAGCACCTTTTATCAGCGCTTTTTTATCAGCGCTTTTTATCAGCGGTAACGATAACACAATGCGGTTCGGGTTGAATGACTGTGCAATCGTAGGTGTATCCCAGCCCTGCTGTTTCCATGTATACCAGATGCTCGGAATACCGCTGCCGGCTCTTTCGCCGATATCAATGAGATTAAACATTTTCATCATGATGCCGTTTCGCGGATCGGACATTCCGCCGGATTGTGCTTCTGCGAGCTCCACGCGGAAATCACCGGGGTTTGACATTGTGATCAGGTCACGCTTTTTGATAATCACAAGCCCTCTGCGTCCATAGTAATCCGCATTGACAAGGCAGTTTGCCAGCGCTTCACGAATCGCCTTATGCACCGGCGTATCATCCACACGAAAGCCCCCCTGCATCTCAAACGGGACTTTCAGATCAAGCTGCAATTTGTTGTAAACATGAAAATAGAAGTCGAATACATTACCGGACCAGTCGCCGGAGGACGAGATAAAGCGGTCTGTCCAACGGTGAACATCGTCATATTCCTCGCGGTAATCGAGAAAATAATTCGGATATTCGCGCAGGATCTCATATTCATATCCGAACATCAGCAGACCGGCAGAGGTCGGATGTACCTTGCCGTCCTCGCCGATCCCGGTCGCGCCGAGCTTCAGCAGGAATTCGTCATCGTCCAGATTCTCCCAGACATGATTCGGGCGAGAGAGCTTCATGCGCTGCCGGTAGCTGCGGATGCTCTCTGCACAGAAAACGGAACTGTCCATGTTCTCAAGCACGGTCATATCCTGTGTTTTGATGCTTGCGTCACGGTACATCGCGCGCATTTCCTCTTCGGTGCAGTGATAATCGCCCTCTCCGTTGCGCCGATAGGTGCCGGAAACAGGATTTCCGTCTACAAACACGGGCTTGTAGTACCGCTGCGCGCGGGGAACTTCGATCACAATGATACGGTCGCCGTTGACTTCTTCGATACGGACGTGTTTACTTGTGAGCAGATTTACGCTTGCCTTGTTCGGGTTGTTGAGTGTATCCCAGAACTGCTTGACCAGATCTTCCGGATCCGGCAGATTGACTGTATGCAGTGTTTTATCCTTGTATTCCTCGACACCCAGCAAAATGATACCGCCGAGGGTATTGGCAAATGCGGAGTATGTTTCCCAGATGCTGTGCGGCAGACCGCCGAGTGCTTTCTTGGCCTCAATGCGGTTATTCTCTGTATACTTTTCGAGGTGGTTCAGGTCAATCATGGAAAAGCCTCCTGTTTTGATTACGCCGTTGTGCATTATATAATCTGCGCAATTTATGGTTGTTTATGTTTGAAATAGCTGCCTGCAATCGCATCCAATTGCAGCTTTATTGCAGGGAAATCTTGATTCAAATCCAGCGCCCTCGCCCCGATGCTGTTCCCGCCGATTACAAAAGGTTCAACTTCGGGGAACACCTCATCTTCAGTTTTTGCATAAAGCAACAGCCCCGAAACATTGCCGGTGTTTTCCTTGTCCAGATTCTTCACATAGGCAAATATCTGATACAGATGTGCGGAACGCAGCGTTGCTTTGTCATAGTTCTCGATCATTGATTTGCTGTAATATTTCGCATCAATAATCAGCGCTTTATCGCCTTTCGTCAGAACGATGTCTGTTTTCATTTTTGGCAGGAATTGAATCATTGTCTGATCGGGATCTATGCTTAGATTCCATTCAATCTGCGGTGCTGAAGGATGCAGTTCTTTATGATGTTCCTTGTAATATGCAAGAATAAACCGCTCAAACAGCCGTTCCATATGCTCATCTGAAAAGGAAAGAAGCTTATAGCTGCCGTCATCGGTTGTCTGGAGCATACCATTCAACACAAGATAGCAGATGTTCAGCAGCAGCTCATAATTGCGGTTGCTGCGCTGATAAATCAGCCGTCTCCATTGAATATGATTGGGCTGGATCAGTCTGACTCTGTCAAAGAACACGATCAGCTTTTTCAGCTTTTGCTTCTGCGCAGTAGCAACATCATTTGCATGAATCAGGCGGTGAATTGTGACTTTCAGAATCTGATTGTAGAGATTATCCTCTGAAAACTCGTCATATTCACACGCAAGCTGCTGCCTGTTCTGCACCCTGATTGCGATCGTATCATTGACATTCAGTTTACCGCGCATAACAGAAAGATTCTCCTGCATCGGCACATATTCCCGATACAGCCCCTGCTTGACTTGCCGTGAAATGCCTTTTTCAAGGATTGCCGCAAACAGGTCATGTATCTTATCAAATTTCTCTCCAGCGACCTGCTTGTAATCCTCCTGCTTCAGAATCTGAAACGCATAGGAGAGCATATAGTAGATATTTTGAATGAATATGCCTTTATCCGTTGTCATTTGAACACACCACGCAAATCATCAGCCTGCTTTGTGGCAGTATCTTTGTCATCAAACCAGTATTCTTTCAGAATCGGGATGATATCATATTCGACAATACTCCGCAGTCTGTCCGCAGTACAGGATTTTGCATTCAGATTGCAGAAATAGCTGTGACCGATCATAAAGCCTTCACCGAGTGCGTCATCGTCTTTGATTTTATTGTTCAGCTGCTTGATCTTATCAATCAATGCTTCAAACAGATCACTGTTCAGACCCTTGCTGTATGTCTTGAATCCGTCAGAATCAAATGCCGGCTGCATCTCAAAGAAACTGAACCGTCTGCGAAGTGCATAGTCAATCAGAGCAAGACTACGGTCGGCGGTATTCATCATGCCGATAATATAGAGATTTTCCGGCACATTGAATGACTCTTTGCTATATGCCAGAACAGCACTTTCTTTGCGGTAGTCCTTTTCAATCAGCATCAGAAGTTCACCGAAGATTTTGCTGAGGTTTCCGCGGTTGATCTCGTCGATGATGAAGAAATGCTTTTTCCCCGGATTGTTTCTTGCTGTCTCACAGAACTGATAGAAAATGCCCTTTTGCAGATCAAAGCCGCCGTTCCCATTCGGGCGATAACCCATAATGAAATCTTCGTAGGAGTAGCTTTGATGAAACTGAACAAATGCAATGCGGCTGTCATCCTGCTCGCCCATAATTGACCATGCCAGGCGCTTGGCAGCATAGGTTTTGCCGACACCGGGTGCGCCTTGCAGAATCACATTCTGCTTATTCAGCAATAATGCGGAAAGCTCAAGATATTGCTCTTTGCTTATGTAGACATCACGAAGGAAATCATTTTCAGTATATGACTTGATTCTGAAAACATAGAAAGGCGATAAATCTATAATGGGAACAGGGTTGCCTGCGCGCTCGGCTGCTTTGATTTTCACCCATTTAACAATGATCTTTTCGGCAAGTTCTCGTGTCAGATCAATGTTCTTTCCAAGTGCTGATAAACTCCAAGTCCCATGTGGTGCGCTTTTATCTATGATACCCTCGTAGGCTAAATAATTTCTCGCCCAGTCGATATCGTTAAGTAGTTGACTGTTTCCGGAAGTGTTTGTTTGTGCAAGTTCATTCCTCGTAACATTGCACATTTCAATTATTCGATTATGAACAGTAGTCCGCGATGCACTGCCGCCTAATTCGCGCAATGCATCAACAATCGGTTTCAGCCATCTGACAAAACGCGCATTGGAGTGGAATTGCTGAATTATGTCATATGTATAAATCGGACTATCAGCATCGGAATCCAAGTCAATCGGACTTGTTTCTTCGTCCTCAACAGAATGCTTTGCATCTTGCGGATGATCCCAATGCTCGAAAAGCCATTGAGCAGCATCATCTTTGATAGAGATACCAGATGATTGCGGACTCCAATCCTGCGACGGGAATTGCTGTTTTAAGTCATCTTGTAGTATAATAGGTTCGTTTCGATAGTCATATGCCTTCGTGATGATAATACCCACACGACGAACACCGTCATTTCCTTTTCGACTGTTAGTTGTGACATATCCTGTTGCAATGATTCCTTTGGGAGAGACATGGTTTCCCAGACGCATGATGTAGAATCTGTCGCCCGGCTTTGCTTTTGCGGAGTTGCAAGTCCATTCATCAAAATAAGCGCCACCATTTTTCACGGATTGAATCATCGTATCGTAACTGTATTCGGCGGTCATGTTTCCCCAGTCAAAGTTGTTCGGATTCCAAGCAAGCAGCCATGCATTTACAACGGAGTCACTTTTCTGTTCGATTGCTGATTTCAGTTCATCCCGCAATTTCCAAACATATCTTCCTTGCTGGTCTTTATCTGCATATTTCCCTACAAACAGAATCGGCCACCATTTTGCATTCTCATTCATTTCCTCCGGAATCAGTTTGCAGCCAGTTTCTTTGTGAATCCGTTTGGCGAGCTTTACTACAATGATTCCGTAATAATGTGGATCCTTCTTGTATTTCTCTGATAATTCTTTGCAGGTTGCCTGTCCGTTGTTTTCATAAAAAGCGTGGATCACTTCCAGACTGTTTTCATCAAAAACACTCGGATTGTGAAGGAGCGATACCCAATCTTCTTCTGTCAAGCCGGGCGTGTATTCTTCAAGTGACGGGAACCAGTCATCATTTTGCATAGTATCTTCCTGATAAAATCTCGCAATATAGAATCCGAAATCGATCGTAGCCGTAATCAATTCCGGATCAGAATAGCAGTCTTTGGTCAGGGCTTTATTCAGCATCTGCCGGAATTCGCTGTCTTCCAGCAGCACAGCGCGAATTTCATCATACATTTGATATCCGCCGATGACATTTTCGGGTGCGCCGTTTGCTTTGGGCTGATATGTATCGTCCAGCAGCGAAGCGCATTTTTTATACAGCTCATACTTGTAGATATAGTACTTGTCCGGATACATGAGCCAGAGATATGTGCTGATATAGTTGATGCTTTGATAGTGGTTTTTCCATTCGCCGTTGCCATATTTCTGCCGGAGTTCTTCCGCTCGATTCCTGAAATCAGCAATTCGCTCGGCAAGATCAAGGGTTTCATCAAACAACATCCGGAACATTTCACGTGTTGCTTCTTCATCCGCTCTTGTAAATTCGAGAATCATCCCAGCGGGATAAACATTCCTGGAAATAAGCAGATTTTCAGCTTTTGAAGTGGATCGCTTGAACATTTCTTCAAAGTCTGGTGCATCAATATTCCAGTTCTTCTTAAATTGCTCCACTGCAATCCATTTGTATTTTTCATCCTGCCAATGTGACGGGAAATACTGTTTGTATCCGTCAAGTGCGGATTTTAGTTTGTTGATGTCAACCATAACACCCTCCAAGCACGGTCTGTTTTATAGTATTATACCATAATCCTGGGCAGATTGCAATAAGTTTTGTGATTATGGTCTGCCGTATTTGGCAAGAATCTCGTGTTTCTTCTCATTCAGTTCATCATAGAGCTTGTTCTTGATCTCGTTTCGCAGTTTGAGAATATCCCTGATCGGCGCATCCGTTATTTTCATTGTCTTTGCCCGCGTTTTGACGGATTCCTGCATCGGTGTCGCAAAAGCATTGAATTCCTCCACTGCCTCCGCCGATTCGCAGATCTGGACAATATTACAGCGATGCTGCCGTACGCGGCAGGAAAAATTACGAACGAGCGCCGACAGTTCGTTTTTCTTCTGATATGGATCGGTCATTTCCAGATACTTTTTGCAATCCGGATTTCCGCAGCAATCTTCTCCCGCTTTTCCGCAGAAATAGTCTCCGCAGACGGTGCAGGTGCAAACCGCTGATCCGGTCATTTGCAGCATATCACGGAACATCAGCAGAAACGCATTGCACGGGAAGACCGAGCTGTACCATGTCTGCCCTCCGATAATCTCCGCCTGAACCGGCTGAAAGAGAGAAAATCCGTCGAGCTCCTGCAAAGTGCCTGCCGGAAACGCGGTCAGCAATCTGCGGAGCTGTTCAAAGCCGGGCTGCACCTGATCTTTCATATGACCGCCGACTGTTTTCAGCTTGATTCGCATGATCTCCTCGTTATGATAGAGCGCGTATTCGTAGATCGAATCCAGCACAAACGCGCAGGACGCGCCATTATACCCTGCATCTTTATAATTCTGGACTGCCTCGTGCAGTCCTTTTTCTTTTGTCCCTTTGCGGATACGATCCTCTGCCTTGTCCACGAGATCATTGATGACCGGCAGATTCGCCGCCAGCTGATTGATCTGCTGCACGGCTTGCGTGAAGGTGCAT
>CAMNJD010000461.1 GCA_946540705.1 uncultured Ruminococcus sp.
CCGGAAGAAGTCGATGACAAAACGCAGCTTCTTCGGGATGATCTCGGTCGCGGTTCTGGATTTATGAACGGCAAGCTGCGGATTGCGGAATACTTTGAACAGCATCAGCCGACTGACAAGGAGCTTGCTGCATTTCTTCAAAAAGAATACGGGATTGCCGGACATTCCGGACCGGATATGCCGGATGTGGAATACAGCGGCAAAGGTATTCATATCATCTCCGCCGATAAAAAAGGCAATTATCATTACACATGGACGCAAGCTGCAAAGGAACTCCGCGGGATGATCGAACGCGGCGAATACATTACGCCGCAGGATGTGTATGACGCGGTTGACCATGCGCTGTATTATCTGGAGGATGTTGCACATCTGAACGATCATGAGCACGACTGGTATACCGATGAATTGAAAAAGCTGCGCAGTCATCCGCTGCTGTCCGATGCCGGAAAAGCGCGGATTGACAAGTATTTCTCGCCGGATGCTCCCGCAGAACTATCCCCCGCTGCAAAGTATCTGATGAACGAGGACAATATGCCGATGTTCATTGACAAGCTTGTCGCCGGTGATGAAATGGACGAGATCGCACACCGGATTCTGGATGAGGGCGAGGATGCGGCATCGGTTGCAATGGATTTCATCGACGAGAGCAGATACATCATCTCTGATCATGAAACCTTTGAGGCGGCGGTGTTCGCCGTCAAAAAAGATACCGATGGTGTCACCGTAACCGCCGAGCCGGATTCGGAGCATCCGTTCAGCGTTTCTTATAGCTGGCAGCAAATCGGTATGTTTTTGCAGGAAGCGGCGGAGCTGACACGTGATGTGCAGCGCGAAGCGGAAGAAGCGTGGGAACGCGATATTGCAGAAAACATGGAAGCCTATGACGCGCTCGACCATCACCGCGATGTGTACCTTGAATTATCGGATGAAAAGAACGCAGCCTATCCGGTTACCGATGCCCGGAAGCCCGATCTCCACAATTATCGTCTGCATTTTGAGCCGAAACAGGGTTATCTTCTGATGGCAGACAGCGACACCGAACAAGACCTGATGCTCCGCAATTTCACAATGGTAAACAGCCAGATTGTTCTGCATGGTGTGCAGGAGATGGGCTTTACAGTCACCGGCGTACAGCCTGCTGCGACCTATGAGATTTACCAGATGAAAGGCGGCGAACAGTATCATTATCACCGCTTTGAAAGTCTGGAATCCAATAAGGACGCGGGTTTGAGTGTTGCAGACTATGATCTTGTGTATACCAGCGATTGGAGTGAAGTTTCCGGCGATTCCGTTCAGCAGCGACTTGATAGCCTGTTTCAGAGATTCAATGTCGATCATCCGGCAGACTTCCGCGGGCATTCGATGAGCGTCAGCGATGTCATTGTTGTGACAGAAAATGGCAGCAAAACGGCGTACTATGTGGATTCGGCGGGCTTTACGGAGATGCCGGAGTTTCTAAATCCGAATAACACCGCAGTCGTTGCAGCAAACTATGATCGTGAAATTGAGCGACTGAAACTGAATGCGCGGGCTATCGGCAAGCTGCGGGATATGATCGAGGAACGCTACGACTCAGATAAAGCGCAGCTCCGGCAGGATGCGGACAGCTTCATTGATGAGATAGCAGCGCAGATGTTTGACGGAAACGATGCATTTTTGCAGTATTATCGCGGCGAAGCGCATGACAGCATTGTGGATACGGTGTTTGATGCAGCGTATGCGCGTGTTTCAGAAATGCGGGAAAATGTGCATCAGATCGTCTGGTACTCCGATGACACCGGCGCGGATGACGGACCGGATTTCAAAACCTTGCAGGAAGCGCTGGACTATGCGCGAAAGCGTATACAGGAGAACGGCTTTGAGGGCTTTACGGTCTATGACCGCGAAGCAAAGAAAATCGAAGCAGTTGAGGGGCGTTTCCCGGAGCGCGGCATTTTCGTTCCGGAAATCTACTACAACAGCGGCATGATGACGATGGACGAGTACAACCGCGCGAGACTGGAAGGACATGAATTTCTGCTGATGATTCAGACGCCGCAGCATGATGTGCAGACATCCGGAACATTTCATACGCTGGCAGATGCGCAGGATGCCGGGAATGAAGCAATCCGAAACGGTCATGCTATCGGCTATGCGGTGCTGAATCAGCCGGAGAGCAAGATCGAGGTCTATGACAGCGACTTCCCGACAAACGGTGTGTTCAGTGATGAAGTCTATGCGAACAGCCCGTTTCAGACGCTTACAGTGCATACCGATGCGCCGATGACACCGGAACCGCCGAAAAAGCACCGCCCGACCAGAGCAGAACAGCTTTACAATCTGTTCGCAGAAATGTACCCTGAAATTATCAGCGGCGCACACACCAATGAACGCTATGAGGACAGAAACGGCGAGGACAGCGGATATGAGCCGCTGGCAGTCGAAAATCACGGCGGCGGGCAGTATTCGTGGTCTACATTCTACTTCCAGAACGGCGATCTCATGGCAGACCCGGACTTCTGTTTTCTGCTCGATCACGAAAACAAGCGCATGGAAATTCTGTCATTCCAGATGGACGGTGTGCCGCCATACGGGACAGTTTACCAATGCTGCGTGGATGAAACGGGGAATGTTGACCGTGAACTGCGCGAGCAGTTGGAACAGACATTCTTGCAGAATCTCCGCAATGCTCGTGCGACAGATCGGCAGCTCGTGCGTTACACGGATGAGAATGAGGAAGAAGTGACCGTTGAGCGCGATGAACCAGTCATTCCCGAAGAACCGGTAAGCAGCGACCAATCCGCGGAATACCGTGCGGTGCTGAATACCTTTGCAGAAAAGCAAGATCTGGGCGAGCTGAATGTGCAGTACGATGATCGCGGCAGAGCATTTATCTATGAGCGATTCGCGGACAGCAAGGATTTGCAGCTTTTCATGCTCTACCCGGACAACCGCAGCCCCGAAGCATTGCAAAAAGAGCTGGACGGCTATGAGCGTTCAATGGATTACCGCGGCGAGAAAATCGAGAATGTGTCACGGCGGCAATCCTATGTTCAGGTGCATGGACTGTCCGAGCTGCCGCCTGTTCCCGATGATCTACCGCCGATTGTCTACGCCGCCGATCCGCGCGGCAAGCTGCATGACAATCTTGCGGCTATCCGCGAGCTGCATCGACTTCGGAAATGCGAAGAAAACGGCGAGCCGCTGTATACAAAACAGCGCAGCAATGACCATAGCAAGGAAGTTTCGGACATGATTCTGCGGCGGTATTCCGGTTGGGGCGGCTTGGCGGAGGTGTTCGATGAATCGAGTGACCGATATGAATATGAGCGTGGGCAGTTACACAAATATCTGACCGATGATGAGTACAAAGCGATCCGCGCAAGCGTCACCGATGCACATTATACCCCGCAGATTGTGGTCGATGCGATGTGGTCGGCGGTGCAGCAAATGGGGCTTAGTCGGGATTCCCGCATCTTGGAACCGTCTTGCGGCACGGGCAATTTCATCAGCAGAATGCCGCACAGCATCGGAAACGGCGGCGTTGTCGGCATCGAGATCGACAGCATCACGGCAGAAATTGCATCGCGTCTGCACAATGACCGCGACAATGTCCGCATTCTGAATTCTCCCTTTGAGCATTCTGATTTACCGGACGGCAGCTTTGATCTTGCAATCGGCAATGTCCCCTTCGGTGACTACAAAATGAACGACCCCGATTATGCGCAGGACTGGTTAATCCATGACGCATTCTTCCGAAAGGCTCTTGACAAAGTTGCGCCGGGCGGCGTGGTAGCATTTATTACATCGTCGGGAACAATGGACAAGAAAACTTCAAAGGTGCGTGAATATCTTGCAACGCAGGCGGAATTGGTCGGTGCGATTCGCTTACCGAATACGACCTTTGCAGAAGCCGGTACGGGCGTGACCGCGGACATCATTATTCTGAAAAAGCGCGAAGCTCCGCTGCCTGCACATGAGCCGAAACCGGACTGGTGCTATACTGCGGAAACCGAGGACGGGCTGCGCATCAACAGTTATTTCGTGCAGAATCCTTCCATGATTCTCGGCACAATGCGGCAGACAAGCTATTTTGACCGCCTGACCTGTGACCCAAAGCCGGATGTGCCGCTGAAAGATCAGCTCCGTGACGCGATTGCAAGTCTGAATGCAAAAATCACGATCACCAGACGAAATGCTGCGGCAAAGGCGCGGCAGGAGCAGATCGAACCATGGGGCAAGGATTATTCCTATCACGAAAAAGACGGCAAAATCTACTATCGGCAGGGCGAGCACATGGATGCGGTAAAAGGAAATGCCGCGGAGATTACAAGAATGCGGCAGCTCATTGAAATCCGCACATTGATCCGCGCTCTGCTGGATAAGCAAAAGACAAATGTGCCCGATGAAGCCCTGACTGCCATGCGCGAAAAGCTCAACGAGCTGTATGATGCCTATGTCAAAGAGAACGGCGCGTTAAACTCTGCGGAGAACAAAAAACGATTCGGGCGCGATGCGGATTATCCGATTCTGCAATCACTTGAAAACTACAACGCGAAGACGCAAACCTACGAAAAAGCGGACATTTTCTATAAGCGCACAGTGAGCCCTGTCGCGGAAATCAAGTCGGTGGAAACGCTGGATGAAGCGTATCAGGTATCGCTCGACCGCCGCGGAAAGCCGGATATTCCGTATATGGCGACGCTGCTGCAAGCGACTGAGCCGGACATGGAAATGAAAGAACTGATGCAAAAAGTCGAGCGTGATCTGCTGGCATCCGGTCTGGTATTTCTCGACCCGGAAAAAAAGATTCCTGATGTATCATTCTCCGGCATTACAGACCGTTCGGAATACCTGTCCGGCAATGTGCGCCGCAAGCTGGCATTTGCCGAAGAAAAAGCAAAGCAGAACCCGGTTTATCAAGCAAATGTCGATGCGCTCAAGGCTGTCATCCCGGAGACAATTCATGCGGAGGAAATCACGGTGCGCATGGGCTGCACATGGATTGATGCCGAGGATTACACGAAGTTTCTGCATTCGCTGTCCGGGCGTGATTCGTGGGATACACGATGCGAAGTAACATATATGCCGCAGACCGGCGAGTTTGACATTATGAAAGCAGGCAGCCGGAAAGACCTCAATGTGAATGAGGGAACAACCTACGGCACGGACAATCTGACGATGTATGAAATTGCGCTGAAAATGCTGAATCAGACGCGCATTGTTGTGAACAAAACTGTTCCGTCGCCGAAAGACCCGTCTAAAACAGTGACGCGCGTTGACCCCGAAAAGACACGGCTTGCGCAGGAAAAGGCAAAGCAAATTGAAGCGAAGTTTGCAGAGTGGATTTTTGCAGACCCGAAACGCAAAGACAAATATGAGAAACGCTATAACGAGCTGTTCAATGCACTTGTCGGGCGGCAGTATGACGGTTCACGGCTCACATTCAACGGCATGGCAACAGATTTTGAACTGCGTCCGCATCAGCGAAATTGTGTTGCAAGAGCCGTCTATGGCGGCAATACGCTTGCGGCGCACGTTGTTGGCGCAGGAAAGTCTGCGGTTTTCATCACGGCGGTCATGAAGAAGAAAGAGCTCGGCTTAATCAACAAAGCGTGTATTGTAGTGCCGAAAGCACTGACCGAGCAAACCGCGCTGGAATGGCGCAGAATCTTCCCGGATGCGCGGCTGCTCACGGTCGGCGATATGGATTTATCCACGCAGGAAAAGCGCGATGTATTCACGGCGCGAATCGCAACCGGCAATTATGATGCGGTCATTGTGTCGCGTGAACAGTTTGACAAAATGGCAATGTCACCGGCGTATCAGCGGGACTACATTCAGCGTGAAATTGACGCGCTGGAAGATATGCTGATCGCGCAGAAGATGGCGGGCGCGAATAAAAACACGCCGTCTGTGAAGAAAATTGAAGCTGCAAAAAAGCGTCTGGAAAAGCGACTTGAAACCGCGCTGAATCCGAAAAAGATGTCCACGCGCAGCAAAGACGGTGTGCTTGAATTCGAGCAATTAGGCTTTGATTACCTCGTCGTGGATGAGTCGCACGCATACAAAAACGCCTTCATCCAAACAAAAATGACGGATGTGTCCGGCGTTTCAACAGCCGCATCCGGTCGTGCGCAGGATATGATGATGAAGTGCGATTGGATGAATGAAATGCTTGGACAAGGTCACATTCTTCATTGCACCGGAACGCCTGTATCGAATACTCTTTCCGAATTATATGTTGTGACGCGGTATCTGCGTCCCGATCTGCTGAAAGCATCGGGCGTGGAGCGTTTTGATGATTGGGCAGCGACATTCGGAAGGGTTGTCACCGCGTACAAACAGAGCGCATCGGGACAGCTCAAGCTGAAAACCTCATTCAGCAAATTTGCAAATCTGCCGGAGCTCATGGCGATGTATAAGGAATTTGCGGATATTCAGTCTGCTGAAAAGCTGAATCTTCCCAGACCGGAACTGATCGGCGGCAAACCGGAAATCGTCAAGGTGCAGGCTTCGCCTGAACAGCGAGCGTATGTGCGCGAACTTGCTGCAAGAGCACAGCTTATCAGCAACGGCGTTGTTGATCCGCATCTGGACAACCTCTTGAAGATCACCGGCGAGGCACGGCTGATCGGCATGGGTAATCGCGCAGTTGCGGCGATGTACCGCCAGCGCGAGGACGGAGAGCTGCCGGAGGGTTTCATGGAGGATGAGCCCGGCAAGGTCGATGCCTGTATTGACCGTGTTATGCAGTATTATGGCGAAACCGCAGAGCAGAAAGGCGTGCAGATTATCTTCTCGGATATTGCAGTCAACAGCGATAACGGAAACTTTTCTGTATACGAATACATCCGCGATGAACTGATCGCCCGCGGCATTCCGAAAGACGAGATCATCTTTGCACCGAAGGCAGACAGCAAGGAACGCGAGGCAATTTTCCGCGACATCAACGACGGCAAGTATCGGGTTGTGATCGGCAGTACCGGTACAATCGGTACGGGTGCAAATATTCAGCAGCGACTTTACGCATTGCATAATGTCGATATTCCCTGGAAACCGGCAGATTTCGAGCAGCGCCAAGGAAGAATTTTGCGGCAGGGCAACACTTTTCCAGAAGTGCGAATTCTCAACTATGTCACCGAGGGTACGCTGGACAGTTATCTCTACCAAGTGGTGACGGACAAGGCAAGATTCATCGCGCAGCTTCTCGATGATGAATGCCCGGCGCGTGTATCCGAAGATTGCGACGAAAAAGTGCTGACTTATGCGGAACTGCAAGCAGCGGCAGAGGGCAATCCCGATTTCAAAACGCGCATTGAGCTTTCAAACCGAATTGCTGAACTGACTGCGCTGAAGCAAGCGCATCAGCACGAGCAGGGCAAGATGCAGAAACGTGTCGCGCAGATTCCGCAGGAGATCGCGCAAATCAAAACGCAGATCGAGCAGATGCAGACCGACTTGAAATCCGCTGCAGCAATGCGGGATGCAGAGGGCAAGGTCAAGTCGTTCGACTTCGTCACGCCGATGCGCACGATTCGCAAGCACGAGGACATCAACGCATATCTGCATGAGCAGATCACAAAGCGCATCGAGCGCCCGTTTGATGAAATGCCGAAATTCAAAATCGGCGACTTCACGGTATCCGTTGAAGTGCGTCCCGGCGAAATGAATGAAGCGATGCTGGCAGTCAAGGGTGAGCGTGTCCCGTCATATTCAATTCCGGTTGGCTGTGCGGCAAACGCGGACAACTGGCAGCGCATTGTAAACTTCCTTGACGGCGCAATCGAGAAAGCAATCTCGGACAGTGGAGCAAGAATCGTAAAGCTGGAAGCTGATCTGAAACAGGCACAGGAGCGCGTCGGGGTTCCGTTTGACGGTGAAGCTGAACTTGCAAAAGCGCAGGCAGACTTCGCGGAACTCGAAGCACGGCTGTCCGGTCTGTCCGAGCAGCAGGACGCGATCATTGACCCGGACGAAACCGATGCGGAAGAAACAGACGCGGAGCGCATGGAGCGTGAAGCATACCAGAGCCAGACCGATGACGATGATCTCCCGATGCTGCCGGACGATCACGCACCGACCCACGGACCGCGTCGATGACGACAGATGACGAACGCTCCTGCATGACGCGGGAGCGTTCTGATTCGGAAAGGAGTTTACATGAGACAGAAAGAATACAGAGCATTGGTGCAGGCAGCGCGTGAAGCCGACCTCGTCGATTATTTCCGGCGAAACGGTTTCACTGTCGAGCGCAAAGGCAGCGAGTATTATGTAAAAGAATACCCGTCGCTTTGCATCAAGCCGTCCACGAATCAATGGTTCTTTCACTACACGCGCGAGGGCGCGACGAATAATTCAATCAACTGTCTGACAAAGGTTCTCGGCATGGACTTCAATCAGGCAGTTTTTTCTTTGACCGGACAGGACATTTCCAGAATGCGCTCTGCGGATTTTCCGAAAGCGCAGCGTCCGGCAATGACAACACCGCCAAGACCGCCGCGCAGAGAACCGGTGAAAAAAGAGCTGGCGATGCCGGAGCAGTCGGCACACACCGGTCGGCTGTTTGCCTATCTCTGCCAGACGCGGAAGATACCGCCGCACATTGTCGAGGAACTGCTGCACACCGGTTTGCTGTACCAGAGCGAGAACACGGTGCATTGTCAGCGGGACGGACAGGAGCGTGTCTTTCATAATGCAAATGCTGTTTTCGTACATCGTGATACGCAGGGCGCAGCAATCGGCGCGGAGATTCAGGGACTCAATTCATTCAAGCGGTTCAAGGGTATGGCACCCGGCACGGGCGATACTGTGTTCATGTTCACACCGATGCCAGCGCGGGATGGGAAACTTCGCCGCGCGTATTTGTTTGAATCCGCGATCGACCTCATGTCGTTCTATTCATTCTGCAAGCGGAAAGAATTGCTGGAAGGCTCCGCGCTGATTTCAATGGCGGGGCTGAAACCGACTGTGCCGAAACAGTTGCAGGCAGAGGGTGTGCAGATCATTTCGTGTGTCGATGCCGATGATGCAGGTAAACACTTTGAGCATGACAACGGCTTTGAGCGTTCGGACAGTGTGAGACAAAAGCTCGACGATTTCGGCTTTAAGGATTGGAACGAGCGTCTGACGTTTGCTGCCAATCATCCCGATATTGATCTTCGCACGGTTCACCGCGAATTGGTCGAACAGTTTACCGCAAGCACAAGGAGGGCGCACTGATGGCAGCGAAGAAAAAGAGCCGCGGACCGGTTGACACTTTCATCAACCGCGACGCGGTGAACGGAATGCTCTACGCGCTGGACTGTTTCATCAAAGCAGAGCCGGACAACATCTGGGCGGAGTACGCAGCCTATCTGAAAAATAAAGTGATTCAGTACGGGCGCACGTTCACGAGCCACGACGAGGATACCGCGGCGATATATTTTTATGAAGACGAAGCTGCAACAATGATCAAGCTGCTCTCGTTCTTCATCTTCATCACGGCAAAGCCCGATGATGATTATTATGCTCTGATCGAAAAGAAGAAACAGTCGGTCACGGAGAAAAGTGAAGAAG
>CAMNJD010000462.1 GCA_946540705.1 uncultured Ruminococcus sp.
GGAAAATATGCAAGTAGATTGCGTGCCAAGCCGTCAGGCGGGATTTAATCAGTACTTCCCTAGTATCCCATACTGTTTTCAGAAAGCGAGGTGAGCTTCCTCCATGACACAGCAGCAAATGGAACAAATTTACGACGAATATCATCTGTCTGTATTCCGGCTGGCCTTTGCCTATTGCAAAAACCGCGCCGATGCTGAGGATATCACCTCCGATGTGTTCCTCAAACGCTTTGAGAAAGCCCCTGTGTTCAGTGACAAGCGCCACGAAACCGCATGGATGATGCGCGTCACGGTCAATCGCGCAAAAGACCTGCTGCGCTCCTTCCGCTATCGCTTCAGCGTCCCGCTTGATGAGGCGGACCTGACTTACGAATCGCCGGAGGAAAGCAGCGTCTATCACGCCGTCATGGAACTGCCCGCGAAATACCGCGCCGTGATCCATCTGTATTACTTCGAGGGCTATTCGGTCGCGGAAATCGCCGATATGACCGGAAAAAGCCGGACAGCCGTGCAGACACAGCTCTACCGCGCAAGGAACATGCTGAAAGGTGAACTGGGAGAGGAGTTGAGTTGAGATGAAAATTCAGGATTACAGCAGAGTAACGGAACGGCTGAAGCCCGACCCGGCTCTGAAGGAGGCAATTATGCAGAAAGCGGCACAGCGGCCGGCAGCGTCCGGCAGCAAAGCAGAGAAACAGAAATCACAGAAGATTCAGCGGCATATCAACGGCAAGGCAATCGCCGGCGCGGGCATCGCGGCGGCACTGGTTGCGGGCAATGCCGCACTGTTCGCAAATCTTCTGCATGACAAAAGCACCCCGCAGACACCCGCTGTCAGTGAGATTCAGGAGGTCACGCCGGGCACGGCGCATTATGCGCAGTGCATGCAGGATTACTACGCATACAAAACCGGCGTTCCCTGCACCTACGATTTTACCGGCATGGGAATGGATCTCGACTATGTATGGGACTGCGCCGACTACCGGATCACGCTGCACGCCGCGGCAGGCGATGCGTTCCAGATGCACTTTTTCTATGATGTCATCCCGCTGAAGGGGCAGAAATATGCGGATGCTGAAACCTATGCAAACTGGATAGACCGAATGAACTATCAGGACTGGCCCTGTGTGCAGACACTTTATTCCATGCACGAAGAAAACGGATCCCCGCTTTACGGTTCAACCGGCAGCGACCCCGGTACTGCGTATGCCGTCACAAATGACGGGGAGAACGGCGGCGAGGTCTGGCATATGCACGCTGTGGTGTATGACACAAGCGGCTTTGGATTTGAGCCGGTCGGCTTCTATGTGCAGGTGAACGAGCGAAGACCCGATGCGAAGAACGGCTGGATGTGGGAATGTGCAGGCACTGACACACAAGACCCGGACACAAACGAGCTGAATTTTCTTCAGTTCGATTTCATTCAGAAGCCGGAGTGGTTTGATGCCTGCTTCCCGCCCGAAACCGGTCTGTCCGCATACACGCACATTGCTGTCACACCGCTGACGGTCATGCTGAAGGATGACTTCGCAGACACCTTCCCCTACAAAAAATATCAGGAGGAAGCGGGCAAAACGACCGGCACAAATATTGAGATGAATCATCCGGAGGAGCTCCCGGCGGTGTGCGTATTGGAAACCGCTGACGGCAAGATCGCTGAGATGCCGCTGGAATCCCCGACGAAATACACCGTAAATCTGTACCCCGAAACAGAGGTCACCGCATCCACATGGTATTACCCGCTCGGCACGCCGGTCAACCCGCTCAGATGCTTTGCAATCGTGCTGGAAAATACGCAGATCCCGCTGTATATTGAAGGTGTAGCTGACCCGCAGACGGCGGAAACCGTCCCCGAAAGCACAGAGGGCACAGAGAGCACCGGAAATTATGCCGCACTGATGCAGGACTATTTCGGCGGCGGCCTCGATTACAGCGACTTTGGACAGGACTGCGATCTCAGATGGGAAACCGATGATGCCGCATTCACTCTGACCGCGATCGGCGGCGACGCCTATCATCTGTACTATTTCTTCGATACTGTGATTCCCGCTGAGGCAGATGCGTCCGATTACAGCCTGTCCCTGCTGCCGGTCATGCAGAATCAGATTCTCGGCCTTCAGACCGAGGAGCTGCATGCCGAACTGACGGGGCAGGACAAGGCAGAGGACGGCAGACAGATCTGCCACTGGGTCAGCTCGGTCAACTATGCGCACGGCAAACAGTTCTTCTCGCTGGATTTTCTCAGTTATGCGCTCCGGGCGCTCCCGATGCAGAAGAATCCGTACAGCGGGCAGATGATGCCGGCGGGCGAAGCACAGATGCTCACCGCCGATTTTCTGAAGGGCGGCGCCGGCTCCTGCACGTATTTGCAGCCCGATACCGTGATTTCTTATAACGGCAGAGATTACGCTGCTGTTTATGTTTCGCCGTTCGGTCTGCGCCTCACGGAAGGATTGTCCGGCAAAGCGGTTGACGGGGAGCATGAATTGCCGCTGGTAAAATGCACCGGACAAAAGGAATTCTATGCCGCCTACGCGGCAGACAACTCCAGCGCTGCGGAATTCCAAACATTGGAGGTCGATTCTGTCTGCGAGCTGGTCTTCAGCGGCGAGGGCTGGGACGACTTTATCACGGTCGATGTCGAATTCCGGCACCCTGTGGATCTGCGGAAAGCGTGGCTGCTCAAGATCGCCGGAACCGTCATCGGCGGGTATCCGATTCAGTTCCCCGATAACGGTTCGGATCCGGCAAAGGAAGCCGCAGAAAGTAATTAATACAAAAGCCCCGAAGCGATCTGTCCGATCACTTCGGGGCAGCTTTTTTGGATTCAGCGAATCTGTCCTTCGCCGTTGATGAGATATTTCACGGTCGTCAGCTCGTCAAGTCCCATCGGGCCGCGGGCATGCAGCTTCTGCGTCGAAATGCCGATCTCCGCACCGAAGCCGAATTCTCCGCCGTCCGTGAAGCGCGTGGAGGCGTTCACATAAACCGCCGCAGCATCGACCCCGCGCTGGAATTTCTCGGCATTTTCCAGCGATTTCGTCACGATGCACTCGCTGTGATTCGTGCCGTATTTCGCGATATGCGCCATCGCCTCGTCCACATCCGCGACGATCTTCACCGCAAGCTGATAGTCCAGATATTCCAGTGCATAGTCGTCCTCGTTCGCCGGCAGCACGCATTCGCCGAGCACCTGCTTTGCCGCGTCATCGCCGTGCAGCGTGACGCTGTGCTCGTCGAGCTTCGCTTTCATCATCGGCAGGAATTTCTCCGCGACTGCACGGTGGATCAGCACCGTTTCGACCGCGTTGCACACGGACGGACGCTGCGTCTTGCCGTTGTTGATGATATTCACCGCCATTTCAAGATCCGCAGATTCATCCACAAAGACATGGCAGTTGCCGACGCCGGTCTTGATGACCGGAACCGTTGCATTCTCCGCAACCGCATTGATGAGCCCTGCGCCGCCGCGGGGAATCAGCACATCGAGATACTCCGAGAGCTTCATGAGCTGATTCGAGGATTCTCTGGTCGTATCCGGCACAAGCTGAATGATATCAGCGGGCAGCCCCGCAGAGGCCGCTGCATCGCGCATAATATTCGTCAGGCAGGTGTTCGAGGAGAACGCCTCCTTGCCGCCGCGCAGAATCACGCAGTTGCCCGCCTTCATGCAGAGCGTCGCCGCATCGACCGTGACATTCGGGCGGCTCTCGAAGATAATGCCGATGACGCCGAGCGGCACGCGCGTTTTCTGAATGCGCAGACCGTTCGGGCGCACGACGCCGTAATCGACCTTGCCGATGACCTCCTCAAGCTGGATCAGCTTGCGCACGCCGTCTGCAATGCCTGCAATGCGTGCCGGTGTCAGCAGCAGTCTGTCCTGCATCGCCTGCGACATATTGTTTTTGACCGCGTTGTCAAGGTCTATTTTGTTCGCCGCGATGATCTCGTCCGTGCGGCTGACCAGTGCATCCGCAATCGCAGCCAATGCGTCATTTTTCTGCTTCGGTGAAGCTGCCGCGAGAATGCCGGAGACTGCCTTGGCTCTCGCGCCCAGCTCCCTGACGGTCAACTGTTCCATGATTCATTCCTCCTCGCCCGGCTCCCGCTCAGCAGCGATGATCAAGAACCGGTATGTTATATTTCGCTGCCCATTTCAGCAGCCGTTCCGCATTGGGATATGTTACCGAAAGCCGCAGCAGCACGCTGTCTCCTGCGTAAAGTGCGATATCGCCGGCTCGGTCGATCATGATGCGGTCCAGTTCCGTAAAATCGAATGCACGGTTCTGATAGGTCAGACGATGACCGTTCACTTCCGCTGTTCTCAGGACAGCACGCCGCGAAATGTACATCAGAACCGGCAGCATCAGAAGCAGACAGAGCAGCCGCGGCTGAAGCGGAAAGCCTCTCAGCTTCGATGCCAGAAACAATGCTGCCGTCAGCGCTGTATTGATCCGCAGCATATTGCGCAGGCGTTTTTTTGTGAAGACAATTCCTTTGCCGGAAAGCGGACTGCTCCCGGCGCGAAACACAAAATGCTCGCTGCTGTCCATTACTGTGCAACAAAGCGCGTACCGACGGCTTTGTCCTCCAGCAGCAGATCATACAGCCGCTCCGGTTTTTCGCCGTTCATGATGACCATGTCAATGCCGGCTGCGACCGCCATTTTTGCCGCGCTGATCTTCGTTGCCATGCCGCCGCGGGCATTCGGTGTGCCCGCGCCGCCCGCAATGCTCTCGATAAAGCCGTCGATCTCATGCACGACCGGAATCAGCTCCGCATTCGCGTCCTTGTGCGGGTCTGCGGAATACAGCCCGTCAATGTCGCTCATCAGCACCAGCGTGTCGGCATGCACCAGTCCCGCGACGATCGCCGCAAGGGAATCGTTCTCACCGATCTCCAGCTCCAGCTCGTCGATCGCGACTGTATCATTTTCGTTGACGATCGGAATGACGCCCATCTCCAGCAGCCGCTCCATGCAGTTGCCGGCATTCTCGCCTCCGTTGGAATTGAGGATCGCCTTTGTCAGAAGAACCTGCGCGACATTCACGCTGTAGTTTGCGAACTGCCGGTCATAGAGATACATCAGCTCGCACTGTCCCACAGCGGCACAGGCCTGCTTTGAGGGAGTGTCCGTCGGGCGCTCCCGCAGCCCGAGCTGTCCCACGCCAAGCCCCACCGCACCCGATGAGACAAGAATGAGCTGCCTGCCCGCGTTGCTCAGGTCGGCGAGCACGCGAACCAGATTGTGAAACCGCCGCAGATTCATCCTGCCTGTGCGGTGTGTCAGCGTTGAGGTTCCGACCTTGATGACGATGCGCCGGCTCCCGGAGAGCCTGCGCAGAGTTGTTTCAGTTTCCAAATTCTGCACTTCCTTGTGGTTTACAGTGCTTTGCCGAGGAAGGCTGCACCGATGATGCCTGCATCATTGCCGAGCTCCGCGATCACGATTTTCGTGTTCTTCTCGGAATTTCTCGTGTAGACCTCTTTTGCGACCAGCTCCCTGACCGGCAGCAGCAGCGCATCGCCCTCATTGCAGACGCCGCCGCCGATGCACAGCACATCCGGCTGGAAAATATTGATCGTGTTTGTGATGCCCGCTGCAAGCGCCCTGATGTAGAAATCGACGACATCCTTCGCGGTCTTGTCGCCCTTTCGCATGCAGTCAAACGCTGTGCGCGCAGAGACCTTGCCGTGCTCCGCTGCCATTTTGCACATTGCGCTCTCGGGATGTTCGTCCATCGCCTCCTGTGTCATGCGGATGAGGCCGGTCGCGGAGGAATACACCTCAAAGCAGCCCCGTCTGCCGCAGGTACACTTCGGGCCGTCCATATTCAGGGTCGTGTGGCCGATCTCCGCACCGGCGAAGTTCGAGCCGGCATAGATCTTGCCGTCGATGACGATGCCGCCGCCGACGCCCGTACCGAGCGTAATGCAGACTGCGTTGGTCGCGCCCTTCGCTGCACCCGCGACATATTCGCCGTAGGCTGCCGCATTTGCATCGTTCTCGACAAAAGCCGGTCTGCCGGTCGCCTCAGAGATCCACTTCACCATCGGGACATCGTGGAAATCGAGGTTGTTGGAATACTCGATGATGCCGGTCGCGGAATTCGCGATGCCCGGTGTGCCGATGCCGATCCACTCGACCTGCTCCGGCGTCAGGCCGCCCTCCCTGATCGCGTCCAGCGCGCAGGCTGCCATATCCGCCGCGATCTCCTCTGCCGGGCGCGGGCGGTTGGTCTTGCGCGAGACTTTTTTCAGGATCTGATAGTTTTCATCGACCAGTCCTGCGACAATGTTCGTACCGCCAAGGTCGATTCCGATATAGTATTTCATAGGTTTCCTCCATTATTTTTCACACCGTTGGGTGTATGATTTATGATTTTTTCGGCAAAGTCTGCGTGCTGATGACCGTGCAGCCCTGACTGCGCAGGGAATATGCGCCGAAATTTGCCGGCAGGAACACCGATTCGCCCTTCGCGATCGGCATGACCACACCGTCCTCATAGACCAGTGCGGCATCGCCCTCCGTACAGAGCAGATGTGTATAGGATGTCCCGTTCGGGGCGGGAAAATCCGCACTGCCGTGTATGACCAGCTCTGCGGCAGTGAAGTAGGGGCAGTCTGCGATCACCGTGCTCTGATAGCCCTCGTGCTGCACGGGCGGGCGCTTCACACGCGGCGGTGCAGGCCATGTTTTCGTCACATCGACAGCCTTGTCGATATGCAGCTCCCGCGGCTTGCCGTCCGCGCCGACACGGTCATAGTCATAAACACGGTAGGTCAGATTGGAGTTCTGCTGGATCTCCGCGACCAGAATGCCCGCGCCGATCGCATGGAGCGTTCCGGCCTCAATGAAGAACACATCGCCCCTGTGTACCGGCACCAGCCGCACATAATCGAGCAGCGTTCCGTCCTTGATCGCACGGCGGAATTCGTCCTTTGTCAGCTCGCGGTTGAAGCCATAGGCCAGTGCTGCACCCTCATCGCAGTCCACGACATACCAGCACTCGGTCTTGCCGTTTTCGCCGTTTTCGTGTTTCTGCGCATAGCGGTCGTCCGGATGCACCTGCACGCTGAGATCCCGGCAGGCATCAATGAGCTTGATCATGACCGGGAAGGTCGAGAAGCGCGCTGCGCCCTCTCCGACTCTGTTCTCCCAGTCCTGTTCGAGATAGGACTTCAGTGTCTGTCCCTTGTTGACGCTGTTGATGATCGTTGTCTGTCCTGCCGGATGACAGGAAAGCTCCCAGCTCTCCGCGACGCGGTCAAATTCACAGTCCTTGCCGAATTCGTCGCGCAGTCTTGTGCCGCCCCAGATATAGTCCTGAAAGGCGGGCTTCAGCTTCAGCGGCTCCATTGGTTCATAACCCCTTTCCGTATTTTTCCGTGCAGGATTCCCCTCCTGCATCATTCCCTGTATACGCCGGATTCACTGATCCGGCAGCTCCTGTATCAGCTCGAACAGCTTTGCGGCAGTCTCCGCACTGACGCCTGCGGTCTTTGCAAGCTGCTGCGGGGTCGCTGCCTTGAGCTGTGCGCGGGTCTTATAGGTCAGCAGGAGCTTCTGCGCCTTTTTCTCTCCGATGCCCGGCACCTGTGTCAGTGTCAGGGCATAGCTCGTCTTTTTATGTCTGGTTTTCATATAGGTGATCGCGAACCGGTGGACTTCATCCTGAATGCGGGTCAGCAGTGCGAATGCCGCCTGCCTGTCGCGCACAGCGATCTCGCCGCCGTTTGTCGCGATCGCACGGGTACGGTGCTTCTGATCCTTGACCATGCCGAACAGCGGGACATTCAGCCCGAATTCCTCGAGGATCGGCGCGATTGCCGCGACATGCGTCTGTCCGCCGTCGAGCAGGATCAGATCCGGCAGCACACCGAACGCATTGAGCGCTTTTTCGGTACTCTCCGGCGCATTTTTCGCCTTGAAATACTCCTGAAAGCGACGCCGGATGACCTCCTGCATGGAAGCATAGTCATTCTGCTGATCGAGCTCCCTGATCGCAAAGCGGCGATAGGCATTTTTCAGCGGTCTGCCGTTCTCAAAGACGACCATGCCCGCGACCATCGACGCAGAGGACAGGTTCGAGATATCGTAGGATTCGATGCGCACAGGCGGCTTTTCGAGCCCCAGTGCATGCGCGAGCTCCTCAAGCGCGAGCAGCTCACGGCTCGTGCGTCCTGCTTTCAGCGAGAGCTTCTCGCCGGCATTCTGCTTCGCCTTCAGCACCAGGCGGTGTCTTGCGCCGCGCACGGGCAGCTCCAGCGACACACTGTGTCCTGCGCGCTCCGTGAGCATATCGCGCAGCAGGTCAGCCTCCTCCGGCATCCGTTCCAGCAGGATCGTTTTCGGGAGATCCTTGCCGGATTTCGCGCTGTAATACTGCGGGAGAAACTCATCGAGCGGCTGACCCGAGAGCGCCTCGCCTGTCAGGATAAACGTATTCTGGTCATAGAGTCTGCCGTCGCGGTAGATCAGCACGGAGATCACGGTCATATCGTTTGCCTCCGCCAGACCGACCACATCGGTGTCGGCGGTCACGGCATCCATGATATCCTGCTTTTCGCCCGCTGCCCGGATCGCCGCGATGCGGTCACGCAGGCGGGCGGCCTCCTCAAAGTCGAGGCGGTCGGCAGCGGCATGCATCCGCTGCTCCAATGCAGTCACGGTATGGTCGCCGCCGCTTCTGATAAAACGCACGGCATCGGCGACGGCCTCATCATACTGCTCCTGCGGGATCTGCCCCTTGCAGACGCCCATGCACTGTCCGATATGGTAATTGAGGCAGGGGCGCTGCTTGCGAAAGCTCTCCGGGAACTGCCGGCTGCAGGTCGGCAGCCGGAACATGCGGTTCACGGTATTGACCGTCTGCCGCACGGTGAAGCCGCTCATATACGGCCCCAGATAGGTGCCCTCTCCGTCGGTATGCAGCTCCGCGGTGATGCGGGAATACGGCGGCGGGGAGATTTTGATATAGTGATAGCCCTTGTCAT
>CAMNJD010000463.1 GCA_946540705.1 uncultured Ruminococcus sp.
ATTCTTAAGGGCTAGTAGCCCTTAAGCGGGAGTTTGAGGGCGGCGCCCTCAATATAAATCCGTCGGAGACACTTTTTCTACAGACTGAGCATCGCGAAGCGATACCTTATTCTATTTGACCGTTCTAAACCACCTTTTTTGTGCGAGAATCCACCCAAATCTTTATTAGCCCTGAAAAAAATCCCCTGCGATCCGGGAGTGAATCGCAGGGAAGAGGGAGGTATTGATTCAAGCACACAGAGCATCTGTGATTTCGGAAACTGCAATGGGATCAGCGGCCGTCCTTGTTGTAGGTGACCCACTGGTAGTATGCGGTCAGACCGGTTCTGCCGTTGAACGGCTTGAGCCACTCATCGACCTTGCGGCCGGGCCATGCATTCATCATGATCTTGCCGGGGGTCTTGGGCACATCGCCCCACATGGTGTAGGCTTCCTTGCCGTCCACATACCATGTGATGTGGTCGGGCTGCCAGTCGAAGCCGTATCTGTGGAAATCCTGCGAGGCATCAAAGCCGAGGTCATACATATACTCATGGCCGCCCTTGCCGTCGCGGTAGTAATTGAGCTGAACCTTCGTAGTGTCCTTGCCGAGGATCTCGATGTCGATCTCGTCCCACGGGTTTTTCTGGCCGTTGACAACATCGGACGGGCCGGTGTAGGTGAAGAACGAGGACACAACGCCGTCATTCTTGATTGCCTTCATCGAGGTCTCGTAGTAGCCGTAGTGGTAGAAACTGTTGGTGCGGAACTCACCGCCGGAATAATTCGGATACCATTTTTCGTGGGTTTCGTAATCTTCGCCGTAGATGTCGTTATGCTGATTATCCTTCGCATTGATGTTGAGCTCAAGCAGATTGTTCCGGATCGCAGCATTGTTCTTGGTCCAGTAGCAGTCAAACGGTCTGCCGTTGCACCAGCCGTCGGAGGCGAAGAAGTCGCCTGCCTGACCCGCCGAGAAATTGGAAACCATTGTCGCATTGGCGTTCATGCCGTTATTCTGGTTCTCCTGTCCCTGCTGACCCTGCTTTGCCAGCTTCTCCAGCTCATCCAGCGTCATCGGATCCTGTGCGTTATCTGCCTTGTGATAGGTGACCCACTCATAGCACGCGACCAGACCGGTATGGCCGTTGAACGGCTTGAGCCAATCGTCAACGCCGCGTCCGGGCCATGCGTTCATCATGATCTTGCTTGCGGTCTTGGGCATATCGCCGGTCATTTCACCGACGGCCTTGCCGTCCACATACCATGTGATCTTGTCGGGCTGCCAGTCAAAGCCGTAGGTGTGGTAGGCTTCGGCGGCATCAAATCCCAGGTCGATCATCTGTTCATGACCGCCCTTGCTCTCGCGGTAGTAGTTGATCTGCATTTTCGTGGTATCCTTGCCAAGGATCTCAATGTCGATCTCATCCCAGGGATTTTTCTTGCCGTTGATCACATCGGACGGGCCGGTGTAGGTGAAGAACGAGGACACGACGCCGTCATTCTTGATCGCCTTCATCGAAGTCTCATAATAGCCGTAGCTGTAGTATTTCTCCGTGCGGAACTCGCCGCCGGAATAGCCCGGATACCATGTACCGTGTGTCTCATAGTCCTCAGCGGTGATGTTGGGGTCATTGTTCCGGTCGATCCGGAGCTCCAGGTGATCGCCCTTGATCTGCGAATTGGTCTTATCCCAGTAGCAGTCAAACGGTCTGCCGTTTGTCCAGCCGGCGGAGGAGAAGAAATCGCCTGCATCGCCGGCGCGGAAGTTGGAGTACATAGTTGCAGGGAGGTTCGGCTCTCTGCCCTGTGCCTGCTCAGGATAGAGCAGTCCGTGCTTGAGGATTGTCAGATCCTTTGCATTGACTTTGCCGTCGCCGTTGAGATCGCTGCCCTGCGGCGCGCCGGAGGTGCCGAGCAGTGCGCTGACCATATCCCTCACATCCTGCACATTCGACTGACCGTCCGAGTTGATGTCCGTGTTCGTGCGTGCGAATGCACCGATCTGCACCGCGCCGAGGCAGATCGCTGACGCCGACAGAAATGCGGCGGCTCTGCGCATCGTTCTGGTTTTCATGATAAATCTCCCCTTGTTTTCGCAGTTCTGTTTTGCCGATTGTTTCCCGCATCCCCCTGCGGGTTTTCTTCCTGTCATCATTATGCCACAGAACGGCGCGGAGATTCTAGCAAAATTATCTGCAAAATAGAAAAATCATAACCTTATTTCGGCTTCATGAATCCGACCGTATAGAATCGGCTGCGGTATTCCTTCGGGGTCAGTCCGATCTGCTTGCGGAAGAGCTTGATGAAATAGCTCTGGGAGCTGAAGCCGAGGTAGCTGCTGATATCCAGCGCGGAAAAATCCGAGAATTGCAGCATATTTGCGGCCGCTTCGATCTTTTTCCGGTTGATATACTCGCTGAGCGGCATGCCCATTTCCCTGCGGAACATGCGGGAGATATACGGCGGGGTGCGCGAGACTGCCTCCGCGAGATCCTCGATCAGGATACGCTCGTGCAGGTGGTCGCTGATATAATCGAGCACTGCAAGCATCGTTTTCGTATACATTTTGCCGCTGTTGATCTGCCGCATGCGCTTGGTGAACGCGATCGTCATTTCAAAGTGGACATCGTTGATCTCGCTGACGGATTCGCAGCGGTCGGTGCGCAGGATATAGACGTCACTGAGGCTGTAGGCCTCCTCCGGCTGCATGCCGCCGTTGATGCAGAAGCGCGTGATCATGGCGATGCTGACGACCAGATGATACTTGAGATTTTGCAGCGGATCGTGACTGAGCGTGCCGAAGCCCTCTCCGCCGAGCGGTGTGAACAGCGTCTTGACCGTTTCGACGCTGCCCGAGCGCACGCTCTCATAGAATGCGATCTCCCGCTCAAAGGGCGCATGCCGGAAGCCTGTTTCCCGCTTGGTAAACAGATGCTCTGCGAGGGCGGTGCGGGTATCGAGGTGATAGATCTCATCCTCCTGCTGCGCCTCGTCCTGCGGGATTTTCATGTCATCTGTCATGCTCGGTTCCTCCCTTCCGTGATTTCAGTCAGACTGCTCCGGCGGATCCCGGTTCCCCGCTGCCGGTCAGCTCCCGGTAAAATTTCAGCGTATGGAATGCGCCGCCGAGCTGATGCAGCAGAAAATGCTCGGTGTATTCCGCGAACTGCGGCAGCGCCTCATTTTTCAGCCGGAACTGGAACAGCCGGTCATATTCCGAGAAGATCACATGCCGCACCGCCTGCAAGACCGATGCGCTCCCCGGCACATCCTGTGCAGCCGCCGCTTCGGAGCCGGCGCAGTCCGCACAGACAAAATCGGCCTGCTCCATGCGGAACAGCACGCTTGCCGGGAGATATTCCCCGCAGCTTTTGCAGCAGAGCATGTCCGGCATCAGTCCGAGCTCCGTCAGCAGGCGCAGTTCAAAGACCGCCTTCACCATCATCGGCGGGCGGTCATGCTCAGATAAATGATGCAGCGCATAACAGAACAGCCGCAGAAGCTGCGGCTGCGGCTGATCGGTCGCGGTGCGGCGGATCAGCTCTGAAAAATAGGATGCAAGGGCAAGCGCTTCGAGATCGCTGCGCAGCCCGTAATACAGGTTCAGCGAAACGGCACTGTCGAGATAATACCGCTCGCCGCTCTGCCGCAGACAGTATTCGCCGTAAGCGAAAAGCTGGGTCAGTGCGGCATATTTTGCGCCGGGCTTTCTTGCACTGCGCGCCCGCACCGTGCGGATGCCGTGCTCGGTCAGCAGATCAAGGAGCTTGTCCGCCTCGCCGTAGGCTGTTTCACGGATGACCAGTCCCCTGACGGTCAGATGTGTCGGCATCGGTTCTGCCCTCCAGCTTTGCGCAGCAGCTCCGGTAGGCCAGATAGGCCGGCACGCTGCCGCTCTCACAGAATGCGTCCCAGCTCTGCCGGACGCGCTTTTCTGCCATATAATTTGTCAGGAATTCGTTTTCGTTCCGCATATGCTATGCCTCCTTTTGGGGGTAGTATATGCGGTTTTCTGCTGATTTTACACGGAAAGATCAGGAATCGCTGTTCAGGCCGAACTGCTGCAAAATGGCACCGCGGTTGCGCCAGTCCTCCTTGACCTTGACCCATGTCTGGAGGTTGACCTGAATGCGGAAGAACTTTTCGAGCTCTCTGCGCGCATTCGCGCCGACCTTTTTCAGCATGGCGCCGTTCTTGCCGATGATGATGCGCTTATGCGATTCCTTCTCGCAGTAGATCAGCACGGAGATATTCAGGATATCCTTGTCCTCGCGCTCGGAGAACTGCTCCGTCACGACGGCGATGCCGTGCGGCACCTCATCCTGAAGCAGATAGAGGAGCTGCTCCCGCACGATCTCCGATGCCAGCACGCGCTCGGGCTGGTCGGTCAGCATATCCTCCGGGAAATAATGCGGCCCGGGAACAGCCATGCCGAGCAGCTCGTCCAGCACATCCTGCACGCCGTCATTTTTCGTGACGCTGACGGGAATGAGCGTTCGCGGGTGCCAGCGGTTTTCCGCCTGCATCAGCAGCGGCGCGAGCTTGGATTTCTCGCTCAGCAGGTCGATCTTGTTGTAGAGAAAGATGACCGGCGTGCCCTGTTTTGTGAGGTTGTCGAGCATTGTCTGCTCCTGCTCGCCGACCGGTCTGGTGCAGTCCTGCATGAAGATCACGCAGTCGATATCGGAAACTGCCTCTCTGGCGGCCTTGAGCATCTGGTCGCCGAGCTTTGTCCGGGCGTGATGCAGACCCGGGGTGTCCGTAAAGACAAGCTGGGTGCTGCCGATATTCCGGATGCCGGTGATGCGGGTGCGGGTCGTCTGGGGCTTGGGGCTGACCGACGCGATCTTTTCGCCGATCAGCGCATTCAGCAGCGATGATTTGCCCGCATTGGTATGTCCCGCGATCGCGGCAAAGAGGATCTTTGTATTTTCGTTATGCTCCATGCTCACTCCTGCTCATCCGGGACGATATAGCTGGTATCGCGGGAGAATCCGAGCTTTTCGAGCACAGACTCTTCCTTTTCGCGCATCTGGCGCTGCTCAAGCGAGGACTTCTCATGGTCATAGCCCAGCAGGTGCAGCATCGAATGCACCGTCAGGAACGCGACCTCGCGCTCCAGCACATGCCCGTACATCTTTGCCTGCTTGACGGCCATTTCCATAGAGATGACGATATCGCCGAGCAGCACATAGCCGTTCTCGGCATTGATCTCCAGATGATCGCCCTCACAGAGCGGGAAGGAGAGCACATCTGTCTCCATGTCCTTGTTGCGGTACTGTGCATTCAGCTTGCGGATCTCCTCGTTATTGACGAAGGAGACACTGACCTCGGTATCGTGGCCGAAGCCTTCTGTCGTCAGAACTGCCTGACAGCAGCGGCGGATCAGCAGACGGATACCGACCGGGATTTTCACCTCATGCTGGGTGTCTTTGATGTAAACTTTCAGCTTAGCCATTTCGATTCTTTTTCCTTTCATGAATTTGGGCGGTTTTATGGTCATAATTTGCATACGCGGTAATAATATCCTGAACGAGCTTGTGGCGCACGACGTCCTTCTCATTGAACTGATGGATGACGATATCATCCACGGACTTCAGTACGCGCATCGCTTCGATCAGGCCGGAGCGTTTGGGGTCGGGCAGGTCGATCTGCGTGATATCGCCGGTGATGACCATTTTGCTGCCCTCGCCCAGCCGCGTGAGGAACATTTTGATCTGTTCAGAGGTCGTGTTCTGCGCTTCATCGAGAATGATGAATGCGTTATCGAGCGTTCTGCCGCGCATATACGCGAGCGGCGCGATCTCAATGACATTTTTTTCGAGATTCCGCTCGACTGCCTCCGAGCCGAGCATTTCAAACAGCGCGTCATACAGCGGCCGGAGATAGGGGTCAACCTTATCCTGCAAATCGCCGGGGAGGAAGCCGAGCTTTTCGCCCGCCTCAACGGCCGGTCTGGTGAGAATGATGCGGCTGACCTCATGCGCTCTGAGCGCCTTGACTGCCATTGCAACGGCGAGATAGGTCTTGCCCGTGCCGGCGGGGCCGATGCCCAGCACGATCGTATTCTCGGCGATCGCGGTCAGATAGTGCTTCTGCCCGACGGTGCGCGGCCGCACGGGCTTTCCCGTGACGGTATAGCTCACGGCATCGGATGTCAGCTCCCTGACCTCCTGCGCCGCGTCGTCCGCGACCATGCCGACGACATATCGCACGGTCTGGTCGGTCAGGCTGCCGCCCTGCTCGACATTCTTCAGCAGCACATCCATTGCCTGTGCTGCCTTCTCGACATCCTGTTCGGCTCCGGTGATCTTGACGCCGGTGCCGCGGTTGACGATCACAACATGAAACTGCTTCTGGATCATGTTGAGGTTTGCATCATAGGTTCCGAATACTGCGGCGATCTGGTCGGGATCCGCCGCGTTCCAAATACGTTCTGCCATGCGTTTTTTTCCTTTTGTATGCTCCTTTATTTCAAATCGTTTTCGGGCGGCCGCACTGAAAAAATGCGCACTTCCCATAAAACTATTTCCATTATACCACAAAACGTTTGAAAATGGAATAGTTTTAGGATAATTTCACAAAAATTTCACTGGTTTTCCCGATAGGCCCCTCGAAAATATAGTTGATATTCAGCGATATGCCCAAATCAGTACGCGAAAATTCGGCTTTTCTGGCGATGACTGTGTCATCGGCGTGAAAATTCCGCTCATAGCGCTCTGCCTTTTCTGTCAGAATTGCACGAACCTCATCCTCTGAAAAGGCGGTCAGCACATACGCAGGCTCGGTATAGTGGCAGTCGATCAGCGTCAGCGGGAGCTCCCGGCCAAAGAGCGTCAGCGGGCGGCGTGTCTCCTCATAGAGCTGCTCTCCCTGCGGTGCGGAAAAGCCCAGCGACAGCGGAAAGCGCTTGCCGAAGATCTCAAGCAGCGGCTCCGTGACCGTATTCCCGCGGGCGGGCAGCTCTGCGACGAACGGCTGCTCGCAGGAGAACTGTGCCTCATAGATGCCCGTTACAACCCCGGCTGCACGGTAATAGTGCATTGTGCCGTATTCATCGGCCTGCACGCCCGTGATGAGCAGCTCACCCGCTCTGACGGTATCGCCCTTCTGCCGCACTGCATGCCCGCCCAGCACATTCACGGATGTGATCTGCGCAGGAACCGCCGCGATGATGTTTGCGGGCATACGGCTTCTGTCCATATCCGGCGGGTTGCGCTCCTGCGTCAGATCGACGATCAGGCGGCCGCCCTCGTGCCGCATCGCGATCCACTCGATATCTGACACCCGCAGCCGCATCTGCTGTTCGATATATGTAAACGGGATCTCCCGGAACGGCGTGCCGCGCCGGACGCCCAGCTCATCCAGTGCGCAGAGAATTTCCGTGTCGGAAACAGTTTCGTTCCCGGTGATCTCGATGCTGCGCACCGTTGCATTGCACCAGTAGAGAAACGCCAGTCCGCAGAGCAGACCCGCAGGCACGCCGAACCGGAACCGGTACGGCAGCAGACGGAAGCGCAGGCCGTGCTGTGACAGAATGTGCAGCGTGATGCCGTATTCCGCTGCATACTGCTCCAGACGGCGCCTGCTGCCGGCATTGGTCTGCGCATGGAACTTCCCGCCGCTGATCTGCTGTAAGCGGCATGACACCCCGCTGCTGCGCAGTGCGTCCCGGAAGGCAGGGAGCGCATCGCCCTCCGCCGTAAAGCTGATATATGCCCGCCGCATCCTCCGCACCTCCGTTCAGAGTCCGCCGTCAAATTCGACGGAAGCGATCGTCCCGTGAACATGCAGACCGCCCGCGCTGTAGTCCGAAGCGGTCAGTCCGCTGCCCCAGACCGCGACCTGATGTCCGCTGACCTCTGCCAGCACCAGCATATCGCTGCATTCCAGCAGCCGGCGGCAGCGGTCAAAATACAGATCCGTATTTCCGCAGAGCTCCAGGCGGTCGGCAAATATTTCCGGCTTCTGCATCTGCACATCACCTCTCTGCGCATTGTATGGCGGCGGTTCTGATTCTATGCACAGGCTGCATAGAATTTGGCGGAGGTGATCGGATATGACAAGGCTGCGGAGCAGCACGGTGCGTTCTGCATGCGCGGCACTGCTGCTGACGGTACTGATGCTGCTGCTTTCGGCACATGCGGGGGATGTTTCGGCGGTGCTGCACGGGCGCATCATGCTCTGCCTGACCACGCTGATCCCGTCGCTTTACGGCTGCACGCTGCTGGGCAGTCTGCTCTGCATGAGCGGTGCTGCGGACGGCCTCGGGCGGTGTCTGAGGCATATTGCGCGGCTGTACCGCATGCCGCCTGCGGTGTTCGGGATCTTTCTGGTCAGTCAGTTTGCGGGATATCCGGTCGGGGCGATGCTGCTGCGGCAGGCCGCTGCACGCGGGGAGCTCTCCGCGCAGGATGCCGCAGGGCTCTCGTGCATCTGCTGCGGCGGAGGCCCGGCATTCCTGATCGGGCTTGCCGGAAAGCAGCTTTTCGGCAGCACGGCGCACGGGGTGTGCATCATGCTCTGCTGCATCGCCGCGAATCTGACCCTCGGCCTGCTGCTGCGTCCGGGCGCTGCGCCTGCCTGTGTGCCTCAGCAAAGACACCGTGACGAAACCGCAGCGCAAATGCTGACCGATGCGGCCTCTGCTGCAATGCGGAGCATGGCGGCGATCTGCGCGGCCGTGCTGCTGTTCGGGGTGCTTCAATGTCTGCTGGAGCTCTGCGGGGTCATGTACCTGCTGACGCTGCCCGGCAAAGCGCTCGGCATTCCGCCGTTCACGGTCACTGCGGCGGTCAATGCCTTTGCGGATGTGACACAGCTCGGGACGGTATTCCGCTGCGGACTGCCGGAGCAGGCCTTGCTGCCGCTCAGCGCGGGACTGCTCTCCTTCGGCGGGTGCTGCGTGCTGCTGCAGTGCATGACTGTGGGCGTGCGGGAGCTGCGCATCGGGCGCCTCCTCCTGACGCGCCTTGCCGCTGCCGTCCTCGCGGGAGTCCTTGCGCGGATCTGTCTGCCGCTGCTTCCGCTCCCGGCGGAGGAATGTGCCGCTGTCTTTGCACGGCACGCCGCTGTCTCGGAATCGGGGTCGGTCATTCCGGCTTTTCTGATTTTTTTGACCGGATTTCCATTTCTTCTAAAAAAAGACTAGACAAACTCAAAAAAATATGCTATAATGGAGAAAAGAGACGGGTATCTCAGCAGCGTCAGCCGGATTCTGCACAGATCCCGATATAAACGAGGTGACCAAAATGGGACTTTTTGATGTTTTTTCCAAGGGCGGTAAGTATTTCGGAAAGGCGATTGAGCCGAAATGCGAATACTGCGAACACGGCAAGCGTTCGAGCGACGGCGATAAGGTGCTCTGTACCAAAAAAGGCATGGTCGATGCCGGATATCACTGTCCGAAATTCACGTACTCGCCTCTGAAGCGCATCCCGGTCAAGCAGATGCAGCGCGTCGGCTGGCTCGAGGGTGACTATGATGAGAAAGAGGACAAGGAGGAGCCGGCTCATACAGCCGCAGCAACTCCTGCACAAAATCCGCAGGCATCTGCTGCACCTGTCACACCTGCCGCACCTGCTGCACCGGTCACACCTGCCGCACCCGCAGTCCCGGCTGCACCCGCTGCTGCTCCCAAGGCAGCCGGCGGCGACCTCGCGGCGCTTGCGGCAATGGCTGAGAAGGCCGGCGGCTATACGCCTGATGCAGCGGAACAGGCAAACGCAGACGGAACCAATACGCTGAGCAGCATGTAAATAAGGGGAAAAAGAAAACAGCTTCACACCACTGTCAGCCTGAGAGCCTCCCGCTTTCAGGCTGAAGCTTTATTTGTCAAGGGGGAAATGATTATGCAGATATTTATGCTGCGGCGGATGCCTCTGCACCGGAAAGCCGCCCCGGAAAGGAGCAGCTCATGACCACGCAGCAGCTCACATATGTGCTCGCGGTCGCGGAGTGCAGAAGCATCTCAAAGGCGGCCGAAAAGCTCTATGTCACCCAGCCCTCCCTCAGTCAGTATATCCACAGCATCGAAAAGCAGCTCGGCGTACAGCTTTTTGACCGCTCAGTCACGCCGCTCTGCCTGACCGATGCCGGCAGGCTCTATGCCGAATGGGCGCGCAGGCTGCTCGCGATGGAGGAGAGCATGAACAATTCGCTCGCCGACCTCATGGGCCTTGAGGCCGGCTCCGTGCGCATCGGTGCATCGTCGTTCCGTGTGCGCTGTCTGCTCGCCAGAAGCATTGCCGCATTTCATGCGAAATATCCGAAGATCCACCTCGACATTCAGGAGGCGGAGATGAAGCAGCTCCGCGATATGCTGACAGCCGGTGAGATCGACTTTGCGATCGGCTCGGGTGAATTTGATGCCAAGCAGTTTCATGTCGAAACGCTGGCCGATGAGCGGCTCTATCTCGCCGTTTCGCCGACAAATCCGCTGACCGAGCAGCTCCCGGCACCGCTGACTGCCTCCGATATCACCGGCGCAAGCATCAATTTTCTGCGGCAGCAGCCGATTGATCTGCCGCTGGTCGCGGAGGAACCGTTTGTCGCGGCAAATGCGGGCGAATATGACCGCGGCACGCTCAATGCCGTCTGTCAGGCCTGCGGCTTTACGCCGAAGATCGGCTACAGCGTCCGGACGATCGAGACAGTGTTTTCGTTCGTCTGTGCGAATATGGGGGTCGCCCTGCTGCCGGATTCTCTGATCTACTACGGCAATTTCCGGCTGCATCCGAATTATTATTCCCTGCCCGATGACGCTGCGGTCAACCCGATCCTGCTGATCTCGCGCAAAAATGCCTATATGTCCAAGGCGGCATCTGCCTATGCACTGCTGCTGCGGCAGCTTGTCGATGTCGGCACATGGCGCATGGGACAGGGAGCAGCCTCGTACATGAGTGAAGAGCGAAGAATGAAATAACAGAAAGAAAAAGGGGTTTTATTGGTATGATTTCCGAAACGATCCGCAGCAGCATTGCGGAGCAGGCGGTGTGCGGGACAGGCCGCCGCACGGACTGGCGGCGCATCCTGCAAAAAAAGGAGCTTCGGCTGGGGTATATCGGCGGCTCCGTCACACAGGGCTATGCAAACGGCGATGTCTACAAGGAGCCCTATCCGGCAATGGTGCATGAGGGGCTTGCGGCCCGCGGCTATGCCGTCACCGATCAGGTCTGCGCGGCACCGGGCATGAACTGCATGGTCGGCACACTGCTGGCCGATCGGTTTATCCTCGCGCAGCAGCCTGACCTCGTGTTTGTCGAGTTCGCGATCAACGAAACAACACTGCGCCCGAGCGTTCACGCTTTTGAGAGCCTGCTCCGGAAGCTGCTGACCGCGGAGCATGCGCCCGCTGTCTGCATCGTCATTCTGCGGAACATATCCGGCTATAGCTGTGAGACTTACATGGTGCCGATCGCGGAGCATTACGGTCTGCCGTGCATTGTGCTGCGGCAGGGGCTTGATCCGCAGCTTGAATCGGGCGCACTCACCTGGACGGATTATGCCGATGAGGAAAGCCACCCGAACCCGGACGGTCACCGCATCCTTGCGGACTGTCTGCTGCATCTGTTCGATGCGGCGGCTGATGCGCCGGAGGCAGAGCGGTCGCCGCTGCCGGAGCCGTGGCTCGGGGCGCCGTTTGTGAATCTGCAATATCGGACGCCGGAGCAGCTCAGCGATGCGCAGACGCAGAGCCCGATCGTCAAAAAGGATAACTGGGCGTTTCCGACTGCATTCCGGCTTCATCCGGACACCGGCGACTGGACGCTGACTGCGTCCGGAACGGCGCTGGTGCTGTACTATGAGGTCAACTCGCTGCCGGAATACGGCGACTGTGAGATTCTGCTGG